>JBMYWT010000027.1:0-11368 GCA_049607665.1 Maricaulaceae bacterium | reverse complement strand
CTGCCCTTCAAAGGCTAATCCTTCGCTCTCAAACTCTATATCTTGAACGTTCAGGGCATTTTTTTCGGGTTGATATCTCGCATCAAACTTCGCGAGCCTAAGCCCTTTTGAAGTATCCTTTGTATGAATGCGCCCTTCGCCAACATCGAGCGAGACGTTAAAACTCTCAAGGCCACTACCTCTCCGTGCGCCCATATTTGTCTTCAAATCCAGCGGTGCATTTAAAACCCGCAAAGCCGCTAGTCGCCCTCGCTCTGGCATGAAGCGGGCTGGATTAAAGTCATCAAGCCTAAGCACAGTTTCAATATCTTGAAGGTCACGCGAAATGCGCCCTTCAACGGCAAAACTTGCTGGCCCATTCGCGCGCTGACTTGATAGGGATGTTTTGGCAAAATAGACGAGATCAGTTTGGGTTCGCGAGACCGATAACTCCGTACCATCTAAATGCCAACTCAACCCATCTTGCGAGTCTTCAATGTGAATTTGAACGTTTTTAAGCGCCAGCTCTTTTAGGCGTGAATTTTGAAAGGGCGTCGGTCGCTCCCCGCTGGCCGCCCCGCGCCATACGGGACCAAGCGAGCCCACAGCATTCGGACGGCCAAGACCCGCAATCATATCGCCCGTTTCACTACGCACGAAACTCGCCTCACCGCCTTGAATATTAAGGCGTATCAAATCGACCTTACCCTGCATGACATCTTCGAGGGCGTGTTCACTTTCAATCAAATCAAAGCGCTCAATCACCATGCCTTGCGTATCGTAAACCTCGATATTCGCCGCATGGAAAATGACAGAGTTCTGAGCAAAGTTCCAATCGAGCCGCAGAATGCCTACATCCGCTTTGTGACCTTCAAATGCATTTTGAAACCATCTTTGTGCGTCGGGCTTAAAAAAGGAAAGGTCGGCGCTTCCCGCCGCTAAAAAACCGCTGATGGTGTACATCCAGAGACATGTCAAACCCAATGCAAGCGCCGCGATTTCTCCAAAAACAGCGGCGATAACACCGCCGACTTTGCCAATCAGCGGCCTTTTACGCAGCCAAATACGAACCTTACGATAGACACGTTTCAGCTTTACAGTCTTCACGTTCCAATATGCGCGGCTACTCTGAACAAATTTCATTTCCCCAAGCGCAAGAAACGCAGGCTTAGCCTTTTCCTCGTCTGTTTCATCTGTTTTGGCCATTTGGGTCATCGCGCCTTGTGCTTTAAGCTTGAGCAACCTAGAAATCTACTCTGAGATTCACAAATTACATTACAGTTAAGGAGACCAAGATATGAGCCTTGCCATTGGTGACAAAGCCCCTGATTTTTCAATGCCGAGAGATGGCGGCGAGACCATTTCTCTCATCGACTTCGCAGGACGTTATCTCGTTCTCTATTTTTACCCCAAGGATGACACGCCGGGCTGCACAACCGAAGCCATTGAGTTTTCGGCACGCAAGGGCGACTTTAAAACCCTAAACGCACTGATATTGGGTGTCTCAAAAGACAAAGTCGCCAAACACGACAAATTCATCGCTAAACATGACCTAACCATTCCGCTCGGCTCTGACGAAGAAGGCGACATGATTGAACGTTATGGCGTTTGGGTAGAGAAAAACATGTATGGTAAAAAATATATGGGTATTGAGCGCTCAACCTTTTTGATCGGCCCAGATGGTAATATCGCTCAAATTTGGCGCAAAGTTCGCGTTAAGGGCCATGTCGAAGCGGTGTTAAATGCCGTACGCGAAAACCCACTATAGCTTAGATTATGCGTTCCATTTACGATTGCGCGCAAGATGTTCTGCAAGCGGGAAGCTCGCTGGACAAACCTTTGGCTGCGCGAAAATTATCAAGCTATTGGAGCGAAAACAAACACATAGGCGCGTATAAATTCGCGCCTTGTGACCGCCCCGCGCGTCCAGAAACACCCGTTCTTGTGCCGCCATATGATGTGCCCCGCAGGCGTCTCGGCAGCCAGGCGGGCCGCGCGGCGCTCTTACATGCTGTGGCCCATATCGAATTTAACGCCATAGATTTGGCCGCCGATATGATAGCGCGTTTCGGCGCTAGCCCTCTTCTGCCGGATGATAAACGCGAAGACTTTATTGAAGATTGGGTCAGTGTTTGTGACGACGAAGCTCGGCATTTCTGCCTGATCAAAGACCGCTTGGAGCAAATGGACTGCCATTATGGCGCTCTTCCTGCACATGACGGCCTTTGGGAGGCTGCCTTCGCAACAAAAGACAACTTCGCAGCCCGCCTCGCCGTCGCGCCTTTGGTCCTCGAAGCCAGAGGCCTAGACGTTACGCCCGCTATGATTGGCAAATTAGAGCGCGCAGGTGACACAGACAGCGCCGCAATTCTCAATATCATCTATACCGAAGAGGTTGGCCATGTTGCCATTGGGAAACGCTGGTTCTCAGAGATCGCCTCTCATGCCGATGGCACGGAAATTGCTTATTTCCAGACGCTTGTTCGGCAATATTTCAAAGGTCCCTTAAAACCACCTTTTAATAAGCCAGCGCGCACAAAAGCTGGGCTAACCGCTGATTTTTATGAACCTTTAGCTCCGATTACAGGAATTTTATAAAAGGTGCGCTTGTAATAATGTAAGAACACCTTAAAACCCTTTTTAATTATTTCTATATTTTCATGTATTAGGGTTAACACGAGAGTATAAAGGGGATTTACTTGAGTCATTCAACACGTGATGTACGAACGCGTTTATTGGAACAGTTTCCAGAACGCCAAATTTATCACCGTACAGGTGGTGAAGTGCACTATTTTGTACTTAGTACACGCCTGCAAATACTCATAGTTAGTCTTATTACTTTAATTTCTGCGTGGTGTATTTTCACAGTAACAGTAGTCCTTATGGGGCAAATGCCCTTTGCAAATTCCACTCGAGCTAATGCACGCATGGCTGCTGATTACGAACGTCGTATTGAAGATCAAATGGCACGCTATCAGGATGCAAAGCTTATTATTCAACAACAACGCGAAGCATTTGACACTCAAACACGTGAGTTTGCTGAAGCACATGATACGATTACACAATTTGTGAGCAGCACCCCCGTAATGGGTAATGCCGAAAAAGCGGTTGTTAAATATGCTAGCAGTAAAATTTTAATGGCCCCAGCTCTACGCGATGTGTCGCCTAGACAAGCTCGCAAGCAAATTCAAAAACACGCTGAACTGCATCCAAATATTGAAGCTGTTATCGACCCACGCGTCAAAAAATTGAAATCTACACAGAGCTCTATTCTTGCAGATGCAGAAATAGATACGTTAAACCGCATTGAAGCCAATCGCGCGATCTTAAGGGCTACAAACCTTAATATTGAAGATATTCTTAAAAATGGCCCTCTTGGTGAAGGAGGTCTTTTTGTAGACTTGGGCGATCAAGCCAATGAAATAAATGAAAATGGCTTTGGGCCGCGCACTGTTGCCATTAAAGCACGCGTCGCAGAAGCTGAAGCCCTGGATATGGCAGTTAATGCTCTTCCTCTGGGCGTGCCAGTATCTTCAGATCATTATCGCACAAGCGGGTATGGTCTTCGTAAAGACCCATTCAACAAGCGCCCTGCTTTCCATACAGGCGTAGATTTTGGCGCGTATAGACTTGCCCCTATCGTTGCAACTGCTGATGGTACAGTCATCAAAGCAGGTCGTAACGGATCATACGGGAAAACAGTTGAAATTGACCATGGATACGGTTTTAAAACCCGCTATGCACACTTAGAAAAAACGTTTGTAAAACGTGGAGCAAAAGTCAAAAAAGGCCAAAAAATTGCTGGCATGGGCTCAACAGGCCGCAGCACAGCAACACATTTACATTATGAAGTTTTCTTCCAAGGTCATGATTACGACCCAGAGAAATTTTTAAAAGCTGGTAATTATGTTCAATAAACCTAGTTCAGCGGGAAAACCAAACACAATGGCGCCAAGTACAAACACTCCAACAGCCAAGCGTTCTAATTCACGCAATGGGACAACTGTGCCTTCCATTATGGGACGAGAAATTGTTATAATCGGTGATATAAAAACTACGGGTGAAATCCAAATGGATGGCCGCATAGATGGAAATATCAATGCAGGAACCCTTATGATAGGCGAAAATGGCTCTGTTAACGGAAGTATCGTTGCTGATCGTGTTATCGTACGCGGGAAAGTTCATGGAAAAATCACTGCAAACTCCATTGAACTTACAGAAACAGCCAATGTGGAAGCGGATCTCGTTCAAGATATGCTTAGCATCGCAAATGGTGCTTATTTCGATGGCAAATGCGCTCGCAAGACCCCCAAAACATCAGCATCACCACGATCAAATATACAAAATGCTCCCGTAAAAATAAAAAAGAAGCCATAAGTATTTTGTATAAGATACAAGTTTAAGGCCGTACCATTGATACGGCCTTTTGCTTTACAGATCGTCAATCACGTTAAGCATCGCATCCAGAGACGCAGCGCCTAATTTGACCGCCCTCTCTGGTGACCATCCGAAAACATCATCGGGTAAATCGGCATTATCCTTAAACGGCATTTCCAGCGTCATCGCGAGGCAATCATAGGCAGAGGCCGTAAAGCTTGTGCAATATGTCATATTCGCTTTGCCAGGCTCGCCGAGGGGATATCCATGGGTGACTTGAAAATCAGGCGTGGCGCGCATATAGGCAGCTTTGAAATCATCCAAATCTTTTTGCTGCTTAGCCGTAAAACCGGGAATGCCTTCCGCGCCTGCAATGAAGTTATACGGCAAAGCCTCATCGCCATGCACGTCCATAACCATAACTGGCTTATCCGCGTTCATCGCTTCGGTGATATAATGCACCTCAGGGCAATCTTGAATATTCCCCTTACCCCATTCACGGTTCAAATTCGCGCCCGCCGCATTCGTACGCAAATTCCCTCGGCGCGAGCCATCCGGGTTGATATTAGGCACAATATAAAAACGCGCTTTGCTCCGCAGAACCCGCGCAACCGGATCATCATTATCCAACAATCGCCCAAGAAAGCCCTCGGCCCACCATTCCGCCATTGTTTCACCGGGGTGTTGACGCGCGATCACCCAAATGTTTTTAGGGCCATTGCCGATCTCAAGACAATCGAGCGTCTGGCCATCGATTGAATGCCCCAAAACGCGCATAGACACTTCGTCATGCTGCAAGGCCTCTGCGATTAAATCGGCATGGCGCTCCATGGAGTAAGGCGCGAAATAGGCGAAATAAACACTGTCATAGCTCGGCTCATATTCGATGATCAATTTGCCATCTTCATAGGACGTACCGTCAACTCGAAACCATGTTTCGCGGTCATAACTAGCGCAGGCCTGATAGTTCTCCCAACCGCCCGTAAAGGCTGCGTCTTTGGCATTTTCAATTACTATCCGGCACGGCATATCGCGCGCGCCAGACAGGCGAAAATAAAACCATTGATAAAAATGTGAGGCATTATCTGGTCGAATAGAAAGGCGAATATTACCCGCCCTCGTATCGTCATGTACGATGATATTACCGCCATCAAAGGCGCTATTTATTGAAATATTATGCATAAAACCTCATTTCCACCGAAAGGCCATACCTATTCGATAAAGTCTGCCTGTGTCTTTGTTCCGAAATTTATAGCTTTAGTGATATTTTGAGAGGATAGTCCCTTCCAAAAAACTCGCCAATCGCCGCTAATTTGCATGCCGTCACACATGCGCATGTACCAATCATTAAAAGGGTTACCAATACGTGAGCGCCAGAAAAAGGATGCGTTATCAGACGTCACCTTATCCCAAACATCGCGCGCAAGACCTTCGCCGCGCGCGCTTTGCATAACCCAAAACTTGGACAAATAGGTCAGGCCGGATCTCTCTGTTAATATCGCTCCGCCTTTACAATGGGGGGCGATATAGGCCTTTAAAATATCCTTCTCAAAAAAATCGGCTTTGAGCTGTTTACCGAAGGCATCTTCAATCGAGTTACGCAGCGCGCCATGATCAATACCCTCAAGATCGCTCACCTCATTTATATGGGCCGAGCGCCGTATCATGGTTCCCGATCCCGCCGTCGTAAATAGCTCAGATAAAAGATTAAGCGGGGAAGCTATGACGTAGGAAGGAAGGCTCTTGACGTCTTTGCCAAACAATTCGTCCAACACTTTCACCTGTGCAGTAAACGTCTCCTGCCCCGGTGTAAGCGGGTCGAATATACTGTTTTTGGAAAGGTCAGACATATTAACAACAGGCACACGCTTGCCGCCCAATGTCATACCGCCAGAGGGTTGCAGAAACATCACCTTCGCAGGCTTGATCGCTACGCATATAGTCGCCAAATCAAGGCCTGACTTTCCGTCCGTTAACTCCAAGATTGGCATTTTCGACGCATGGCATAATTTACGAACTTCATCCAAAAGCCCGTAACTACGCGTATTCAGTTTCACAGCGCGCACGCCAACCGCGTCCAATTCTTTAGTAAGTTTTTGCGAATGAAACTTTATATTTGTCGGGTCACTATGCAGCGCCCCAACCAAAATTATGGGAGTTAGTTTTAAATTGGCCAAAATTTGCAAATTATTGGTCAACGCGTCCAAAAGAGGCTTCCGTAAGCAGCGCGGATCAAGCACGATAAGCGCGAAACGTTCAGGGTCCTGCGCCGCAAAAAGATCCGCGTAAAAGGCCGCTTCTTGTGTCGCCCCGACCGCAGAGAGGCTGCGGATCACTGTATCTCTGACGCTTTGTGTCATGCCGACAGAACACCCGACAAAGCCCGCGCGTAAACCTCTTGCGCTGTGGCCAGCTGTGTTTTCGTGACAAATTCATTGGGCTTATGCGCTTGCTCTACGTCGCCGGGGCCGTACACAACCGCGTTCACCCCCGCCCCCGATAACATGGCGGCCTCTGTCCAATAAGGCAGATCAATTGGCGTGAAATTTCCAAACACAGGTGCAAAGGCATCCACATTTTGGCTCTCAAACGCCAGCAATGCCACAATCCGGTCCAACTCCTGGTTAGGATAAAGCTTAGCCGCTATCTCGCGAACCTCACGCTCTCGCGCCGCAACATCATCTCCTGGTGGCGGGCGCATTGAAAATTTAAAATCAACTTGTGTGGGGATCACATTATATGAACCATCCCCGATCATTTCGCCAATATTCAGGCAAAGTCCCGTATAGGGCGCATCGCCAAAATCACGATGTGCGTCGCCGTAATCTCCCAGTGCCGCCGCAAGGCGTGAGGCCTGTAATAAGGGCGCCGCCGTATGATCCGACAAGGAGGAATGCCCCCCCGGCCCTGTAAACTGCGTAGCTAGCGCGAGCATTCCGCGGTGCCGCCGTCCAACACAGCACCCCGTTGGCTCGCAGACAATCGCCATGGGCGCGCCGCCAAAATCTCCTGCCTTGATAATCGCCGGCATAATCTCGCTGCCATGTTCTTCGTCGCCCGAAAACAACACCGCCACATTACGCGGCGTTAACGTCCCCAGCGCGGCCAAAATCGCCGCTGCGGCGCCTTTAATATCGGACGCCCCAAGACCAATCAACTTATCACCGCTCTCGCGTAATATATGCGGATCAGCCTCCCACCCCGCGCCGCTAGGCACGGTATCAATATGCACATTTAAGACAATTTCGGGCTGCCCCCATACCGCCAGCACATAGGCGCTATCGGTTTTACCACGGCTACGCGGAACGGTTTTTACAAAACATTGGTCGGGCGAAAACGCGTCCAAAGCGGCCTTCATATGGCGGGCCAAAGCAATTTCATCGCCTATGCCATTGCGCGTATCAAATTTCACAAGCTCTGCCAGCCATTCAGGCGCAGATTTTTGGATAGGATTAGACGTCAGACTCATATTCTCTTTATAAGGGAAACTTCACCCTGCGCCAGATATCAAAACTGTAAAATGCCAACATAGTTTACACAGCTTTTCTATAGCAATTTTAAATCACTCCCCTTATATATAAAGCGTCGGCTTGCCGACTATTACGATAAACGCGCATATAATAAGCGGGCTGGACCCGGGGGCGGTACCCGGCGGCTCCACCACAAAGAGATAGCACCCTCGCGGCCTGTCTCTTTCTGATGGGGCCGAAATAGGATCGACAGACGTGTAAAAATGTTAGCTTTCGTACGGATGGGTATCGATAAATGCCCGATTACAGTAATTGCAAATGACAATTCTGCTGAAGAGTTTGCTCTCGCCGCGTAAGCAGCGCGAACAACTCGCACTTAAACTCCTTATCCCTTTAGCTGGATAAGGCGGGCTTCGGAGGTAGCTGGCAACAGAAACCTCCACTTTTCCCTCTATTTATTACCTTACTCACTTGCATTTTCGCTTGAAGTTTTTAGGTCCATAGTATGGCCTTCACCGTTGAAGATATTCTCGATTGCTATCGGCGCGGCGTGTTTCCTATGGCGGAGACGCGGGATGCGAAAAGCTTTTATCTTGTCGAGCCAGATATGCGGGGCATTATCCCGTTGGACGGGCTGCATGTGTCCAAATCCTTGCGTAAATTTATGCGCCAAGGCCATTACAAAGTTACCGCCAATGTCGCCTTCCCTGAGGTTATGGAAGGTTGCGCCGAACCTGGGAAAAAGCCTGAGCGCGATAACACATGGATTAGCGAAAACCTGCAAATGGCTTATGAGCACTTACACCATATGGGCTATGCGCATTCGCTTGAAATTTGGGACGGCGAGACACTTGTTGGCGGACTTTACGGCATAGCCTTAGGCGGTGCTTTTTTTGGCGAGAGTATGTTCTCACGCGCCGTAAACGCCAGCAAAGTCGCGCTTGTAACCCTGACCGAGCATTTAAACGCGCGCGGGTTTGCCTTGCTCGATACGCAATATCTCACCGATCATTTGGAAACTATGGGCGGCATAGAAATACCGCAGGCTGAATATTTAAAACTCTTGGAACAAGCCTTAAAGGTCGAAACGCGTTTCGCGCCTTAAGCAAATTGAACCACAAACACAATAGCTTTTAAGGCTTTTGAAAAGACTCGAATGTCTGTCTTGGCGGCGTTTTACACGCAATCACCCAAATATCATAAACGCCATGATCCAGCGCAGAGACGGCAGGCTTGCTCGAAAACATCCAACCTGAGAAAACTTTCTCTTCTTTGCCCTTTTGCCCCTTACCATCGAGCTTAGCGTCATAAATTTGCAGGAAGGCAAATGTCTCTGGTACATCTTCGGGCGGGCGTTTTTCGCAATGCTTTACATCTACACGAAGCGAGCCATATTCGAGGCTCTCGCCTACGTTGACCGTATAATCCTGCGTCGTCGCCGTGACTTTATCCAGCGCGCGCAAGACAACTTTATCGCCGACAATATTTTCGGCCATAACATTTTGGCTAAGGCCTAAAGCAAACCCAAACAGAGTTGAAATAATGCCAAAGCGCATTTTCATAAGGCCTATGGTGTCCACGCTTCGTAATCAGAGGCAACTTTGTCGCGGACGCCGCCGCGATCAAGACTACCCTTAGGCTTATAGGCGTAAACTGTCCCCGTCATATTCGGTCTGTGCGGTAGTTCCCAACTTTGCGTCTTTAGCGGCTCTTCGGAAGGCGGCGTGTCATACATGTGGTGCAACCAACCATGCCATTCTGGCGGCACGCGCGAAGCATCCGCATAGCCCGTATAGGTTACCCAGCGGCGTTTACGCCCTTCATAACCCTCACCGCGCTCTTCGAAATAGGTATTGCCGTAATCATCAGCACCCACCTTGATACCTTTGCGGCGGATTTGCAAAAATGTACCCAGCGTTCCGCCGTCCCACCATGCAAAAAGACGTTTGATAAACTTTACCATAATCTGGCCTTAAAAATACGCACTCATTCGCTGCACGTGATAAGATGATCTGACCTCCGCGTAAAGTCGAGATATGTTTAAATTATGGCGAAGCCTCGTAAAAAGGGTAACCTCTGATTTTATACACATATCCCCAACCCTCTGAAAATTTTTATTCCCGCTTTTACGGAATACACAACCATTCGCCTATACCGGGGTGGATGGCTCTGCTATGGCTTGGTCATGGTCAGTTTGATAGATTCACAAGGCGGCTCGCTTGGCGGGTTCGGAGAAGAGCTCGAAACCGTCCCCCAGAGCTGGGAGGCAGAGCAAGCGCTCTTGGGTGCTTTGCTCTATGATAATGAAATTTATCACCGCGTAAGCCCAATTGTACAAGCCAAGCATTTTTACAATCCCGTCAATGCACGTATTTTCGACACGATCTCGATCTTGATCGAGCACGGCAAATTGGCCGACGCAATTGTCCTTAAAGACCGTTTCTCGCAAGATGAAACTATTGAAGATATTGGCGGCGTAGAATATCTCGCTCGCCTTTTAGCCAATGCGCCTGCGGCTGCGTCTATGGCCGCGCCGGAATATGCTCGCTTGATTTTCGATCACGCTATGCGCCGCGAACTTATCCGTTTGGGCGATGAAATATCCGCCCATGCCAAAGATGTTGGCGGCGATGTTTCTGCAGCGGAGCAAATTGGCGATGCCGAGAACAAACTCTTTAGCCTCGCCGAAGTGGGCGACACATCCAAAGGCTTCGTCCCTTTCAGTAAAGCCATTGCCGACTCGCTTAATATGGCGACAGCTGCGATTGACCGAGGCGGCAAGCTCTCGGGTCTGTCCACAGGGCTTATTGATATGGACAAGCAGCTTGGCGGCTTTCACAGATCTGATTTGATTATCTTGGCGGGACGTCCCTCTATGGGTAAAACCGCGCTCGCGACAAATATCGCCTTTCATATGGCCAAGAATTTCAAAGAAGAAAAAGACGATGCCGGCATTATGCGCACCACAGCAGGCGGCCGCGTCGGTTTCTTTAGCCTTGAGATGAGCGCCGAACAGCTCGCGACACGTCTCCTCGCGGAGCAATCTGAAATCCCGTCTCATAAAATTCGCCGAGGCGATATCACCGAACCGCAATATCACGAAATTCGCAAAGCCGTAGACACGATCAGCCACATCCCCCTCTTCATTGATGATACGGGCGGCATTTCCATCGGGCAGCTCTCAGCGCGTGCGCGCCGCCTAAAACGTATGGTTGGCCTTGATGTTTTGATCGTTGACTACCTACAGCTCTTGACGGGCGGTAAAGCGCTCAAAGCCTCTGATGGCCGTGTGCAAGAGGTGAGCATGATTACGCAGGGCCTTAAAGCGCTCGCCAAAGAACTGGACATCCCCGTCCTCGCCCTCGCGCAGCTCTCGCGTCAGGTCGAGCAGCGTGATGATAAACGCCCGCAGCTTGCCGACCTTCGGGAATCCGGTTCAATCGAGCAAGATGCGGATGTTGTGTCCTTCGTGTTCCGCGAAGAATATTACAAAGCCCGTGCCGAACCGTCCGAAGGCACAGAGGAACATAATCAATGGCAAG
>JBMYWT010000026.1:19700-34302 GCA_049607665.1 Maricaulaceae bacterium | reverse complement strand
ACTGCCTGATGGAAGGTGTGGACGAGATGGGATATTTGGCAGGTCAATCTGCTGACATAGAAAAATTTGAGGCAAACCGTGGCGAACATTAATTTTACCTATTTTCCCGGCGACGGTATTGGCACTGAAGTTGGCGCGGCAGCGTTAAAAGTTCTGGAAGCGGCTGCGGATAAATTTGGCCACACATTAGAAGTCGAAGAACATCTTATCGGTGGCGCAGCGATTGATGCGGGGTTAAAACCGCTTCCCGATGAGAGCTTTGCGTCGGCACAGAAAACTCAGGCGATCCTTTTAGGCGCAGTTGGTGGGCCGAAATGGGATCACCTTAAGGGTTCTGACCGCCCAGAATTGGGATCACTTTTGCCGCTGCGTAAGCGCCTCTCGCTCTATTCCAATATCCGCCCGTGTAAGCCTTATCCTGCCTTGATTGACAAAGCACCGCTAAAGCGCGAACGCCTCGAAGGCGTGGATTTCGTCGTCATGCGCGAACTGACTGGCGGGATTTATTTTGGCGATAAAGGCCGTGATGATCGCGGCGCCTTTGACGAGTGCCGCTATAGCGAAACCGAAGTTGAGCGTATCGCAATTAAGGCGTTTGACCTCGCCATGACACGCCGTAAAAAAGTAACCAGCGTTGATAAATCAAACGTTTTGGAAACATCGCGTCTCTGGCGTGAAACGGTCATTAAAGTCGCGGCTGGCTATCCTGAAGTCGAACTTGAGCACCTCTTGGTGGATGCCATGACGATGCATATGCTTACGCACGGGCAAGACTATGACGTGATCCTGACGGAGAATATGTTTGGCGATATCCTCACGGATGAAGCGTCTGTTCTCTGCGGCTCTATGGGCGTTATTCCGTCGGCCTCGCTCTCTGATGGGCGTATGGGCATGTATGAACCCATTCATGGCAGCGCCCCCGACATTGCGGGACAAGGTAAAGCCAACCCGCTCGCGATGATCTTATCTGCTGCGTGGATGTTACGCCTCTCATTTGGACTTGAGGTCGAAGCGGCTGTGATAGAAACAGCCGTCGAGGCCGCGCTCGAAGGCGGTCACACGACGGGCGACCTGGGCGGGCCGCTTTCAACATCGCAAGTCGGGGATTGGATCGCGAGTCATGTCACGAGTTAACCTCAACGATCTTAAGTCGCGTATCGAAGCGGCGGATGTTTATGCGCTCGCCAAGCGTACGCCGTGCCAATTCGCGCCGAAATTATCGGCGGAATATGGGCGGAATATTTGGCTGAAACGCGAAGATCTTCAAGACGTTTTCAGTTTCAAAATACGCGGCGCAGCCAACCGCATCTCTGGGTTATCCGACGAAGAACGCGAGCGCGGTGTTTGCGCGGCCAGCGCGGGCAATCACGCGCAAGGCATGGCGGCTGCGGCAGCCTATTACGATACCAAAGCCGTTATCTTTATGCCGATCACAACGCCTGCGATTAAGGTGGACGCCGTAGCAGCGCGCGGAGCAGAACCACGTCTGATTGGCGAGAGTTATGACGAAGCCTGCGACGCCGCGCTGACCTATGCTGCCGAGAGCGGCGCAGTATTCATCCACCCCTTTGATGAGGTCGACGTCATCGCGGGGCAGGGCACTGTTGGTAAAGAAATCCTCGAACAAATGCCGCGCCAACCTGCTGCGATTTATGTCTGCACGGGCGGCGGCGGTCTAGTCTCTGGCGTTGGGACGTGGGCTAAGTCTGTGTCCGAAGATATTCAAATTATCGCAGCTGAGCCCGAAGGCGCGCCAACGCTTTTGACGTCCATGCAGGCGGGAAAACCAACGCCGCTTAACACGGTTGATAAATTCGCCGATGGCGTTGCGGTGAAGCTTATCGGTACGAACACCTTCGATATCGCCTCACGCGTCGTTGACCGCAATATTCTCGCAAGCAATGATGAGATTTGCGCGGCGGTGAAAGATGTGTTCGAAGCCACACGTACGGTGGTGGAGCCCGCTGGGGCGCTCGCTTTAGCATGTCTCATCAAAGATATTCGCCAAGGCACCGCACCCGAAGGCGACCTTGTCGTGACGATTTCAGGCGCGAATGTAAATTTCGATCGTATTGGTCATATCGTCGAGCGCGCAGAATTGGGCGCGGGGGAGGAGATGCTTTTCGCTGCGTCGATCCCCGAGCAGGCAGGCGCCTTCTTAAATTTCTGCCAAGCTTTGGGCGCGCGGCCCGTGACGGAGTTTAACTACCGTTTTGCCCCGACAGAGAAAGCTCATGTCTTGGTCGGCGTGAAAACACGCTCGGCGGAAGAACGTGAGTTGATCATTTCTGATATGGCCAAGGCTAATATCACAGTGACGGATCTATCTGGTGACCGCCTTGCGAAACGGCATTTGCGGCACATGGTCGGTGGACGCGCGAGCGCCGATATCGCCGAGGTAATATATAGATTTGAGTTCCCCGAACGCCCCGGCGCGCTACGGGATTTCCTTGTGAACCTTGACGCGAATTGGAATATATCACTGTTTCATTACCGTAACCACGGTAGCTCAGCAGGGCATGTGCTTTGCGGGTTTCAAGTGCCCAATGGTGACGTCACAGCATTGGAGGCGAGCCTAGCGGGCACAGGTTATCCGATGACGAATGAGACAGAAAACCCGGCTTACGATTACTTCTTGCGCGCCTAATTAATCGGGCGTGATTTATAAGTAAATTGCCCCGCATCATTGAGGCGGCGGCTCATATGGCCGCGTTTTAGCAGGCAGTTTAAATGCGCAATGCTCTCGCCTACGGCCATAATACGGTTGCCGTCATTAATGCTACGGCGGAAAAGGGCGGGGTAAACTTCGGTTGAAAGACGCGGCGTTTGGCAGCGCTCATGTAGGCGCATGAGCGCCTTTTCGTGGTGATCTATGAGCTTTTGCAAGCGGCGGTGCGCGCCGTGAAAGGGGATGCCGTGCGCGGGGCAAATCAGCGTGTCACTCGGCAGGGTGTTGATCAGCTTTTGGCAGCTATCAATCCAATCTTGCAGCGGATTGCCTTCGGGCTGTGTGGGCCAAACGGAGACATTGGAGCTAATGTTGGGCAGGATTTGATCACCCGATAGGCAAATCGAAAGTTCTGGGCACCAAAGGCAGGCATGTTCTGGAGAGTGGCCAGAGCCAACAACGACAAACCATTCTTTGCCATTGATAATCAGTTTTTCGCCGTCTTGAATACGGTCATAGCTATTGGGCATGGGCGCGATCGCTTTGCCAAAGCCGCCAAAACGAGCTTTGTAAAGTTCAATTTGCTCGTCATTATAGCCCGCTTTTTTGTAAAATTTAATGCCTTCTTGCGGGGCGACTTTGCCCGTATCGGCGGCCATCAAGCGGCAAAGGAAATACTCGCCGCGTGTCATCAAAAGCGGCGCGCCAAATTTACGGCTGATCCACCCCGCGAGGCCGCAATGATCGGGATGTAAATGTGTGACGATCACGCGGCTGATTGGGCGTTCTCCCATGAGGGTGTCGAAATGTTTCTGCCAAATTTCTTTGCTCTCGCGATTGGCGATACCCGTATCAACAACAACCCATTCATCCCCATCTTTAAGCGCCCAAAGATTGATATGATTAAGTCCTGACATGGGCAGGGAAAACCGCAGCCAAAATACGCCGTCCGCGACTTCGGTGACACTGCCCGTTTCGGGGGCTGTATCTGTGATGAAACGCAAAAGCGGGGAGGATGTGTCCTTAACCGCAGTTAGACTCTCATCGGGGGCGCTGGGCGCGTCTGTTTTGGAGGGTGTTGTCATGGAAATCTTTTACGCTGCTTTGCGGGTAATGCAAAATAAAACGCCCTCTACGATGAGAGGGCGTTTTTGAAATCAAGATGCGAAAACCTTATGCCGCAGCTTCGGTATCATCACCTTTTTCTTCGGCTTCTTTAGCGGCCTTGGCGGCCGCCTTAGCGCGCGCTGCATTGAGCGTTTCGAGAATTTCTTCCATGGCCACGTCGCGTGTTGATTTTTTGATTGCTGCGACTTCACGTACCATGCGGTCCGTTGCGCTCTCATAGAGTTGGCGTTCTGAATAAGATTGTTCTGGTTGCGCGTCTGTGCGGTGAAGATCGCGAACGACTTCGGCGACCAAGATTAGATCGCCTGAGTTGATTTTGCCTTCATATTCCTGCGCGCGGCGGCTCCACATGGTGCGCTTGATGCGGGCGCGCCCTTTAAGTGTTGTGAAAGCATCTTTGAGGATGTTTTCATTCGAGAGGGCACGCATGCCTGAATTACCCGCTTTGGCGGTTGGCACACGCAGGATCATTTTTTCTTGCTCAAAAGAAACGACATAAACTTCGATGTCAAAACCAGCGATGACTTCTTTCTCAATGCCGATGACTTTGCCGACGCCGTGGGCGGGATAGACGATGAATTGATTGGCTTTGAACGAAACTTTGGCCGAGGATTTCTTTGCGCTGGCCCGTGATCTGGCCGACGGTGATGAACTTGACATATAAAACCTTTTAGTGAGCGCGAATGTGGGGCGCGGTCTAAGACAACAAAACGGCGCGGGAGCTGTTAAGGCTCCGCGCCGTTGACTTGAGCTATGCATAGCACAATTTTAGGCAAAAATCCAGCCGCAGCCGCAAAAAACGCAGCGAATTTAGATGTTTAGAGACTGTTTAAGCGGAAAATATGCGATTAATCGCCTTTTCCGGGCTTTTCCGAGAAATATTTCTCAAACTTACCTGTCTCAGATTCAAACTTTTCGCGGTCCGTAGGCGGCTCGCCCATCAAGGTGATATTCGGCCAAATCTCGGCGTATTTAGAGTTAATGGCCAGCCATTTTCCGTCTGGTTCATCCTCTGTATCTGGGACAATTGCGTCCACGGGGCATTCTGGTTCGCAAACGCCGCAATCAATACATTCGTCAGGGTGAATGACGAGCATATTCTCGCCTTCGTAAAAGCAATCTACAGGGCATACCTCGACGCAATCCATGAATTTACAGCGGATGCATTCGTCTTTGACGATATAGGTCATGAGGGCTCCTGTGTCTTAGAGGCGATGTGGCCATTTAGCGCCGATTTGTCAAGCGTTCTAGCCCAGCCTAACCCCGAATTGGGCGCATATCACATATGCTCTTTTGTGCATGGGGGCGCTAAATCATAATGGACGCGCGCTTCGGCGGATGGGCCGCGCCGTACGGGCATACCTTCAACGGTAAGCGTAAGCAAAGTCGTGCCACGCATAAAGGAAAGGCCGTCGCCGGCACGTACTAATGTGTGCGCCTTTTTAACACGGCTTGTTTGCCCATTACGGGTTAGTCTGACCTTGCCTTTGGTGATTAGATGCACAGCATTTGAACGTGTTTTCAAGAGGCGTGTACGGAAGAGCCAAATGTCTAGCCGTAATGTCTCTATGTCGTCGTTTTTTGTTATGCTGTGCCTCTAGCGTTTATGTTAGCCATCTTTTTTAGGCGTTTTTAACGCAGCCAAAGCTGCAAAGGGACTATCGGCGCTGCGGCGAGGCGGGCTGGATTTCGCGGGCGAGAAAGTATCGCGTGAATTTGGCTTTTTACCGCCTTTACTATAGCGCGCAGATTTTCCTCTCGAAGCATTATTTTGGCGATCATTTCTGTTTTGATGAGCGCCGCGTGGTTTCCCGCCTGTTCTCTTAAAGGGCATAAACCAAAATTCCGTATTGGGAACTTCCGTCGTGGAGCCATCTTCATTTTCCTTACGCGGAATATAAAGATTGAGAGGTTTTACGGTCCGTTTTCTCGGGGCAGGAACAGGGGCCGCAGCCGCCGTTTCAGCTGTCGTTGTTTCCACGGTCGCTGTCTCTGTTGCGGCGGGTGTGGCATCCGCAGCGTCAGAGGGAGCCTCGGTAGCTGCTTCTTCAGATGCCTTCGCTTCAGTTGTGCTATCCGGCGGAGAAACGGTTTCTGTTTCGGGCGCAGGAGTCGGCGCTTCCGCTTGGGCCTCTACTAGCGGGGTTTTGACATCCGCTTCAGGCTTTGGTTCTATCGTTTCGTGCTTATAGCCGAGCGAGTGTAGAACGCCGCGCACATCTTCGTGAGAGCTTCCAAGGAGGGCGAGCATTTCCTGCATGATTTGGAAACGGCGGCCTTTGGCTTCATTCTGTGCTTGGCGAATAAGATTGCTTAAACGGTTTAAAATATCAAAACGAATGATGCGCGGGCCAGAGGCTTTAAACCCAGAGAGGGCCAGCGCGCTATCTGTGAAATTAGTACTGGCTAGTTCGCCTTCATTCGGGATGGAGGTCACGCCTGCAAATGGAATGAACGGTTTTTTATCGCCACCTGCACCGTAGGCTAAAAGAAGGCTAAGCAGGGTTGCGGGTTTGGGCTTTAAAAGCTCGCGCATATAAACGGTATATTGTCCAAAAATCACGCCAATTTCGCGAAGTTGTTTGCGAGCATCTTGTTCGAGGTCTTTGACGAGCTTGCCATTTGCGGCGCGGTCAATCGTTCCGAAATTCTCAAGAAGCGTATAGGCAAAACCGCGCGTAGACGGGAGTGTCTCAGCGCTTTCTGAGAGAGCTTTAAGCTTATGCAAAGGCTCAAGCTTTGTCGTCATTTCCGCCCGCAGGAAGTCGCGCATACGGTTGACCGCCAAATCTCGTAAATTGGCATTGCCAAATTCTGCGCCGATTAAATCGGCATCAGGGTTAAAGACAGAACCACTCGGCGCGATTTTGCCAACGGCTTTGCCGCCCCATAAAATATGACCATTATTATCTAATGTGAAAATCGCATGTGTGCCGCCGCAAAGACTTGTCAGGCGGCGATCAATTTCAGGGCCAATAGCCTGAGCGGCTGCGGCTTGAAGCGCTTTGGCTTCAAGGTCTGAACTGCTTGTGTCTGGCTTGAAGGTAAGGCCATTTAATGTGCCTATAAGGTGGCCATCCACCCATACTTCACCCGTGTCTTTAACCGTCGTTTCCATTGGCGCTCCCAATCCGATGCCTTTCAGTAACGCACTTGTCCTTTTGTCAACAAAACGTGCAATCAAGCTTTCATGGAGCGCATCCGAAAGACGGTCTTCGACCGCTCGTGTTTCTCCAATCCAGTGGTCGCTGTCCTCTGTCCAGCTGACCTTGTTTGCGCAGTATGTCCACGTCCTAATTTGGGCAAGTCGCGTAGATAAAATATCTACGCCTCCGGTGGTTTCGTCTAGTCTTGAAATGCGTTTATGCAAGAAATCATTCGGTAATTTACCGTTATTTGCAACTATTAAGCGGTAAAGATCCTGCAACAGCCTAACATGGGCATCAATTGTGGCATTTCGGAAGTCTGGAACCTGACATATGTCCCAAAGACGTTTGACGTCATGGGGTGTTCTGATTCCTGTATTTACCTCATCAATGGCGGAAAGACGCTCTAGGGAAAGCTCATCTGTAATGCCGCGTGAGCGCCGTAGACGGCGGCTGTCGGCACGTACATGAAGGCTGCTATCAAGGGCCTCGACGGAGCTAAAATTTAGCGCTGCGTTGCGCCATTGCACATGCGTCAACGGGTCAAATTTATGGCCTTCGATACGGGCAACAGTTTCGTCATCTATCGGCGGGCAATCGCCTGTCGTGCCAAAGGTGCCATTGTTACGAAAGCGCCCCGCACGACCCGCAATTTGCCCCAGCTCCATTGGCGTTAGCATACGGCGGTTGCGGCCATCATATTTACGGGTCGAGGCAAAGGCGACGTGATCTGTATCCAAATTCAGGCCCATACCCACGGCGTCTGTGGCGATTAGGAAATCTACATCTCCGCTCTGGTAAAGTTCGGCTTGGGCGTTGCGTGTGCGCGGCGAGAGGCCGCCCATAACAACGGCGGCTCCACCTCTTTGGCGGCGTATGATCTCGGCCAGGGCGTAGACTTCGGCAGCCGAGAAAGCGACGATCACAGAGCGCTTGGGCATACGCGTCAGTTTCACCGGCCCGCCGTAAGATAATTCCGAGAAGCGTTCTCGGTAATCAAATTCCACGCCGCGCACGAGGTCTTGAATGACAGGGCGCACTGTTTCCGCGCCAAGGAAAAGCGTCTCTTCTGTGCCGCGCGCATGGAGCAGGCGGTCGGTGAAAATATGCCCGCGTTCGAAATTGCTCATCAGCTGGATTTCATCAACGGCGAGAAAAGCAAAGCGGCGCTCCATCGGCATGGCTTCGACGGTGCAAACGAAATAGCGTGCCGTGACGGGCTGGATCTTTTCCTCGCCTGTCACGAGGGCGCATTGCGAAGGCCCTTTGATGGCGCAGATTTTGTCATAAACTTCGCGCGCCAAGAGCCGCAGCGGCAAGCCAATGGCGCCGCTACTACGCGCGAGCATACGCTCCACGGCATAGTGGGTTTTGCCCGTATTTGTCGGGCCAAGTATCGCGGCAATGCGTGGGGGATTGAGAGAGCGCTGAGTCACGCCTTCTTATGACGTGAAAGCGCCTGAGTCGGAAGTGTTATTGCGCGCGACTTGCCGCATCTGTGGCGAGTGACGCTTGGGGTAAAATTACGTCCATCTTATCCAGTTTAATCACGGCCTTAATCGAGCTAATTTTATAAGTGAAGCGCACAGGCACATAGAGGTCAAATTCTGGCATGGCGATGAAATAAGCTTTGATCGGTGTGCTGCCTTCTTCTGTGTCGGGGAGGTCTTCGGCGTCAAACCCATTGACGGGTTCGTAATACACAAGGCAGCGAATGGCATCGTATTTTTGTCCCTTGAATTTGATACGCTTACCACCGGCTTTGACTTGCCGCAGATTATAGTGCTGCTTGCTATCGAACACAGAGACGCTTCCTGAGCACGCTTCTTGATCCAGTTTTTTGCCTTGCATCATCATATGCAGCACGGCGGAAATTGTATCATCGGCGGCATAGCGTTCTTCGGGCGAGGCGGGCGGCGTGCCTTGCGAGCCCAAAGCCGGAATGATGTTCACATCAATGGATTGCCGCGCATTGTCATAGTTCATCTCTACGCGGCGGTTCTTCTTGTCCATATTTTGCTGCACGTGAAAATCAGGCGTGAGACCGCTTGCGCCGTACCGCCCTTTTGACACGGCCCAAATTTCCATTTTCTTAAGTAACGCGCCAAGACCCGATGTTTTGATATCCGCATAGGCGGCATAAGTTTCGTCGTCGACATACCCTGCATAATTAGCTTTGATCATCCGTAGGCCGAAGACATAACCTTTGAGTTTAAACTTAAACTGTAAAGCTTGGGCATTGGGGGCGGGGATATCATAGCGGGCCTCACCGTGGTTGGCGGCGTTCAAATCGGCGTAATTGCGCGTTTGGCTAATCAGCGTTTCGTTTGTTGGTTCGGGTTCGGGCGCGGCAAAGGCACTGCTGGCTGCCCAAATAGCGGCCCCAATAACAGTGGTCGTGGCGATATGTTTCAAATGTTTCATAGGGCTACATAACCGACTCACCCACTGAGTTTGAGTGAAAAAGCTGTAATTGGCAGTCTCTTTAGGCTATAAGGGGCGGCATAGGCGGGATTTTGGCACATGTGGGCGAAATCATCGCTATGATCGTTGTAAAAAGGGTTGACGCAAGGCGCGCAAAGCTCTAATTCGCAGCCCAACTGCAAATGCCTGCGCCGGACGCGGGCTTTATTATTTTAGGTGATATTATGTCCCGTCGTTGTGATTTTCTAAACACTGGCCCAATGAGTGGTCATAATGTGTCTCACTCAAACATCAAAACAAACCGTCGTTTTGAAGTAAACCTTTGTAACGTAACTTTGGCGTCTGACGCTTTGGGTCAAAAGTTCAAAGTACGTATCGCCGCGAAAACACTTCGCACGGTTGACTTCAAAGGCGGTCTTGACGGCTTCCTTATGGGCACAAAGAACCATAAGCTGACTGAAAAAGCTAAGAAGATCAAAAAAGCGATCATCAAAAAGCAAGCCGAAGCTGAGACAGCTGCTGCGTAACGCGCAGTTTCAGTTTTGAATGAATGACCCGTCTCTTGAGGCGGGTTTTTTATTGGGTGGTTTTCGCGTTGGATGACTTGAACGGTGAACCCTCATCCTGAGGCACGGCGTAGCCGTGGGACTCGAAGGGCGAGGGTGTATTGCGGGAACCGTCGGGCTTATGGATGCACCAATCCTTCGAGGCCCGATTCTCACGCATCGCCTCAGGATGAGGTGTAACTTATTGGACGGCTTAGTTTTTACCAATCAAACGCAAGAACCGATCTTGCAATGCCGTATTCGACTTAAACTCGCCCGTAAACTGTGTCGTAATTGTTGACACATCAGGGTGATGCACGCCGCGTGTGCTCATGCATTGGTGGACGGCGTCGATCATGACGGCTGTACCGCGCCCTTGGAGGTGCGTATCGATTGATTCGGCGATTTGCGCGGTCATTGTCTCTTGCGTCTGTAGGCGCTTAGAGAATATCTCGACAACCTTCACGAGCTTTGAAATACCGACAACATTATCGGCGGGGAGGTATGCGACATAGGCTTTGCCCAAAAACGGCGCCATGTGATGTTCACAATGGCTCTCAACATCGATTTCGCGCAGGATAACCATATCATCATAGCCTGACACGTCCTCAAACACGCGAGAGAGGGCGTCGGCAGGGTCCATGTCATAGCCCCGAAACCATTCGCCATAGGCATTAACGACGCGTTTGGGCGTGTCACGCAGGCCTTCTCGGTCAGGATTGTCGCCCGCCCAAGCGATCAAAGTGCGTACGGCGTTCATCGCTTCCTCACGGGAAGGACGCGGCGTGTCGTTCACGGCTTTTAGGACAGGTTTTTTAGGTGTATCAGTGTTCATAGCGGGGCCTATAGCGTGGGCAGATATGAAAAACTAGCCTCAATCGCGCACATCGCCTATGCAATTAGTCGCAATTAGCAGGCTGGGTCAGCAGGCCAAAACGCTCAACATCATCGGGCGGAACAAAGTATATGTCTTCTGGTTCAGCGGCTTCGCGAGTGTAGACGTAAAAATCTGGGTCGACGCCCATGTCGCGCAGGAACCGCTCATGTAGGCCTTGCCGTCGATCAACGCCCATGTCTTTTGGACTGATAGCAAGCTGCCCAATTTTCCTGCCGCTAATACTCCAACTATGCACCCCAATCAGCGCGCCGCACTCCATCGTGCGCTCAACACCAGCGATAAACAAATCCACCGCACCCGACGCAATATAACTGTTCTTATCCAAATGCGTCTTTAGGTGATTGCGCCGAATATGCCGCGCGAGTTTCAAATTCGTATCCGCATCCTGCGTCCCCGACATTTTCTTTAAAACAAGCGTGTCGACCTCGGGGTTATCGCGAAGCAGCTTGGTGACAAGCGAGGCGGAATTACTATCCGTAAAGCCATATCCATAGGCCACATTCCCGCGCACTTTAAACTTCAAGCGGCCAAAATCAGGCTGCATTGCCTGATAAATCGCCACGCTCGCGCCAATGGCAATTAAGATTGCGGTAATTATTTGCTGTGTACGCATTGGGGGCTTCCAAAATCAGGCACGAAAGACTAGAGCCTATCCCTATGACAGATCAGCCGCAACTCACACTTTATAATTCTCTGACCCGCCAAAAAGAGCCCTTCACGCCGCAAGATCCCGCGCGCGTGACCATGTATAATTGCGGCCCCACGGTCTGGAGCTACGCCCATATCGGCAATGCCCGCGCGGCCGTTGTCGCAGATGTACTTTTTCGTGTTTTGCGCCATATTTATCCTGAACGCCCTGATTGGAAAGAAGGCGAAGAACCTCGTGTTGTTTACGCCCGTAATATTACGGACGTGGACGATAAAATTATCAAGGCCGCCAATGACGAAGGCGTCCCGATCTCAGAGATCACAGAGAAATACGCCCGTATTTATAACGAAGACCTCGCCGCCATTGGCTGCCTCCCGCCGACGCGCCAACCCAAAGCGACGGATCACATTGGCGGCATGATTGATATGATCTCCGATTTGATCGCCAAGGACTTTGCTTATGAGAGCGAAGGCCACGTCTTTTTTGATGTCTCCAAATATGATGATTACGGCAAGCTGTCGGGTAATACGCTCGACCAGCTCAAAAAAGGCGACCGCGTGGGTGAGGCCGAATATGCGCGCAAACGCAATGCAGCTGATTTCGTCCTGTGGAAACCACCAGCAGGCGGCGTTGGTTGGCCTGCGCCGTTTGGTGAAGGCCGTCCGGGCTGGCACATCGAATGCTCCGCTATGTCCAAAGCTACGCTCGGCGAGACGATGGATATTCACTGCGGCGGGGTCGACTTAAAATTCCCGCACCATGAAAACGAAATTGCGCAAAGTAATTGCAGCCACGGCGGCGCGCCGCTCGCGAATTATTGGGTGCATAATGAATTCCTAAACATGGGCAGCGAAAAGATGTCCAAGTCTCTCGGCAATGTAAAACTCATCAACGAAATGCTCAAGGATTGGGACGGGGAAGTTATTCGCCTCGCGCTTTTGAAAGCGCACTATCGGAGTGAGTTGGTTTGGACCGAGATGTTATTAGAAGAAAGTAAGGAGCAACTAAATAGCTGGTATACCTTCCTTCAATTTTTCAATGACGTAGATCCAAACTTTGAATTAGTTTCGTCATCTTTTATCGTGCACATAAAAGATGATTTAAATGTACCGCGAGCGCTTTCAGAATTAAGTGAAATGAAGAAGAAGGCCATCGCCAAGTATCAAGAAGAATTCGGCGATAAGGGTTATTTTGCAAGTGAATTACACGAAAGTGAGTCCAGTAAACAGGCATCAGCTTTTATTGCAGCGGTAAACTTATTGGGTCTCGTAAAACAAGACTCAATGAGTTGGTTCCGTGGCAATACATCCGACGACGAAGAAACAGAAATAAACGCCCTGATTGCGGAACGTGACGAAGTGAAACGCCTCGCAATCGCTGCCAAAAAAGCAGGTGATAAAGCGGTGATGGGGAAGCTTTTCTCTCGCTCGGATGAAATTCGCGATATCCTTAAGGCTAAAAATATCATCCTCGAAGACGGCCCCGACGGCACGACGTGGAGACGTGCTTAGTGGCCAACTAATCACGCCCAACCCAAAGGACAAACCATGAAGCTCTATGATTATCTCCCGTCAGGAAATTCCTATAAGGTTCGTTTGCTGCTCTCTTATTTGGGCTTGGATTATGATTGGGTGAACCTTGATATCATCAAGGGCGAGACGCAAACGGATGATTTCAAAAAGGTCAATCCCGTCGGTCAAATCCCGCTCTTGGAACTCACGGATGGCCGCCGCATCGCCGAGAGCAATGCCATCCTCTACTTCCTCGCCGAAGGCACGCCCTATTGGCCCAAGAACGCCTTTGACCAAGCCAAGGCGCTCCAGTGGATGTTTTTCGAACAATATAAACACGAACCGAGCATTGCCGTCGCGCGCTATATTCACCACTATGCGATGGATACGCGGGAGGGTGAGCTCGCTGCGCTAATCCCCAAAGGCTACGGCGCGCTCGATATCATGGAGGCGCATCTCACTGACAATTTATGGTTCGTCGGCGGCGGACGAAGCATCGCCGACATCGCGCTCTACGCCTACACTCACGTCGCGGGCGAGGGCGGTTTCGACCTGACGGAATACCCAAACATTATGGCATGGCTAGACCGTTTCTCCGACCACCCCCGCCACATGCGCATTACGGACGCGCCGAAATAGATGTTTAAATTCCTCAAGAAAAACAAAGATACGGCCTCGCCGACATTCGTTATTTCTTGCACCAATGACGCCATCACGATTGACGGGAAGGAAATTAGATTCCCCGTGCATCTTGATGATTTAATTGATATTTTTGGCGAACCAACGCGCCGCGAACATCATCACGTCTGGAATGTCATTTGGGATAATGCGGGTGTTTATTGTAGTTACGGTTCGTGGGATAATATCCTTTATATAATGCTGCTAACCTCGCGTGAAGATCGATTAGAGCCTTTGCCATATGAATTTTTCTGGGGCGAAATTTTGGTTGATGGCAAGCCCTGTATGGATACGGATTTCGATGAAATTCTACTCGGTCGCCACGCCGTAAAACGCCTGCGCTACAATGGCACTGAGCATAATTACGCGGTCTATCTAGGCATGAACCACGCCCATCAAGAAGACATTCCCGCCGATAAATATGTCATCGAAACACCCAATGAAGACATCATTGAGTTCACTGATTTCAACTTCAAACTCGCCGTAATAGAGGAGTTGATGTTTTCATCCGATTACCTCAAGCCGCGTTTTGATTTACATGAATTCGCCGACTGGTACAGCGCGCGCGAAATAGATTTAGAGGAAGAAGGCTATGACCTCATCCCCGAAGTCACGGCGTGGTTCAAAGCGCTGCCGATTCCCAAACGTCTCGCGAAACACGTGACTGAGATCTACCAAGACGGCGGCAATGAAATCTACATGCAGATGATAAATTTCTGGGACGGCGAAGATGGGCGTTTTGATATCCAAAGCGCAGCTGATGCCAAGCATTTTCCAAAGCTGAAAAAGGTCACTATTTTCGATGGCGACGGGAGCGCAACCCTCAAGGTTGAATTTGAAACTCTCGGAATCAAGGTCGATTATTTGTAGTCTCATCTGCCCGCCTTAACCGCTTGGCTATTTGTCTTCTCTATGCTACCGCTGACCCATGTTTGAAACGATGCGAATAATACGA
>JBMYWT010000026.1:0-19690 GCA_049607665.1 Maricaulaceae bacterium | reverse complement strand
TTAGCCCGGTACGTTAATCCCGTGCCGGGACGCCTTGCCGTTTTGGCCCCCTGTTCAAACCTAAATTCCTGAGATTATTATGACCGATACAGCTACACCTACGCGGGATTACCGCGAGACGTTATTTTTGCCCAAGACGGATTTCCCGATGCGTGCGGGCCTGCCGAAAAAAGAACCTGAATGGCTGGAGCGCTGGAACCGTATTGGCCTGTTCGAGAAGCAACGCGCCGACGCCAAAGGGCGCCCGACCTATACGCTTCATGATGGACCGCCCTATGCCAATGGTCACATTCACATGGGTACGGCGCTGAATAAAATCCTCAAGGATATCATCAACCGCAGCCACCAAATGGCAGGCTTTGACGCGCATTACGTGCCGGGTTGGGATTGCCACGGCCTACCGATTGAATGGAAAGTCGAAGAAGAATTTCGCGGCAAAGGCCGCACCAAAGACGACGTTCCGGGCAGTGAATTTCGCACGCGCTGCCGTGAATATGCTGCTGAATGGCTCGACGTGCAGCGCGAAGAGTTTAAGCGCCTTGGCGTGATCGGCGAATGGGATAATCCCTATAAGACGATGGCCTTCCAAAGCGAAGCCGACATCTGCGCGGAACTGTTGAAAATTGCGGCAACAGGGCAGCTCTATCGCGGCTCCAAACCCGTCATGTGGTCCCCCGTCGAGCAAACCGCGCTGGCCGAAGCCGAAGTCGAATATCACGACAAAAAAGCAACGCAAATTTATGTGAAGTTTCCTGTTCAAGGTGAGCGCCTGTCGGGCGCTTCCATCGTGATTTGGACGACGACGCCTTGGACAATTCCTGCCAACCGCGCGGTGAGCTTTTCAAACAAAATCACCTATGGCCTTTATGAAGTCACAGAAATGGCTGAGAGCGAATTTGAGCCATGGTCAAAACCAGGTGATCGCCTGATCGCTGCCGATGATCTCTGGGAAGCCGTCGCCAAAGCAGGCCTCATCAAATCGGCCACGCGTGTCCAAACGGTTGAGGCGACCGATCTTGAAAACCTACTTCTCGATCATCCACTCAAAAACATGGACGGCGCGCAGGGCAAATATGATTTCCCTGTCCCGCTCCTCGAAGGTTCTCATGTCACCGCCGAAGCGGGTACGGGCTTTGTCCATACCGCGCCGAGTCACGGTGAGGATGACTATGTCGTTTGGATTTCCAATCAAATGAAACTCGAAGCCCTCGGTATTGATCCTGCCGTGCCGATGACGCTCGATGATGCGGGCTGTTATACCGATGTCATGCCCGAGCGTTTTGTCGGTCTCGATGTGATCCGCACCTCTGGTAAAAAACGCGGCCAAGACGGCAAAGCCAACGGCGAAGTCCTGAAGGCGCTTGTTGAGTGCGGTAACCTGCTGGCGCGCGGCATTATGAAATTGCGCGACGCCCATAGCTGGCGCTCCAAAGCGCCTGTCATCCGCCGCGCCACGCCGCAATGGTTTGTGTCTATGTCCAAAGGTGATCTGCGCGGCAAAGCGCTTTCCGCGATTGAGAACACGACGTTTTACCCCGAGCGCGGACGTAACCGCCTCCAGACGATGGTCGCTGATCGCCCCGATTGGTTGATCTCTCGGCAGCGGAATTGGGGCGTGCCGATCACGCTGATTGTTCACGAAGACGGCCGCCTGCATACGGAACGCGAAGACGCGGACGCGATCAACGCGCGTATCCTCGCGGCGGTGGAAAAAATCGGCGTGGACGGATGGTTCGAAACGCCCATCGGTGAGTTTATGGACGGCGATACTGCGGGCTGGAGCAAGGTCACGGATATCCTTGATGTTTGGTTCGATAGTGGCTCGACGCACGCGTTCTGCCTCAAGCGCCGTGATGACATGCCTGACCGCGCCGACCTCTACCTCGAAGGTTCAGATCAACACCGTGGCTGGTTTCAAAGCTCACTGCTTGAGAGTTGCGCAGTCTACGGTGAAGCGCCCTATGACGCCGTGTTAACGCATGGTTTCGTGGTTGATGAGAAGGGCTTTAAAATGTCCAAGCGGGATGGAAATGCTGTCGCGCCAGGCGATATCGCCAAGCAATATGGCGCAGAAATCATCCGCATTTGGACGGCGAGTTCCGATTGGGCGAATGATTTGAAAATCGGCAAAGAAATCATCCAAACCAATGTCGATGCTTACCGCAAAATGCGTAACACGCTGCGGTATATGATCGGCGCGCTAGATGGCTATGACGCCGCCGATGCTGTGAACTATGCCGATATGCCTGCGCTAGAAAAATGGGTATTGCACCGCTTGTCTGAGATTTCAGATATGCACCGCGAAGCCGTTTTGGGCCATGACCATAAACGTATCTTCAGTACGCTATTTAATTTCTGCACGGTGGATTTGTCAGCCTTCTATTTCGATATTCGCAAGGACGCGCTTTATTGCGACCCATTGGGTAGCGCCCGCCGCCGCGCCTGCCGCACGGTTATGGATAAGGTCTTCCACGCCCTCGTGACATGGCTCGCGCCGATCATGAGCTTCACCACCGAAGAAGTCTGGCAGACCCGTTTCCCAAGCGAAGATGATAGTGTGCATTTGCAGCAATTCTTCAAGGCCGATGATGCGTGGAAAGACGAAACATTGGCGGGCCATGTGGCCACTGTTCGCGCCTTCCGCGCCGCAGCGTCTGAGGCGATTGAGCCACTGCGTAAAGACGGCGTGATCCGCTCTAGTCTCGAAGCCAGCGTCATGGCAGCTGCTGAGCCCGCGCTCGTCTCTGCCCTCTCTGCGCTGGGTGTGACGCGCGCTGATGTCTATGCCGATACGAACAATCCCGCCGACACGCTCGCCGATTATTTGATCGTCAGCGAATGTGATCTCTCCGAGAAAACAGACGGTTTCGCGATCACCGCTTTGACGGGCAATGATGCTTATAAAAAATGCGAACGCAGCTGGAAATATTTCAAAGGCGAGGGTGATATCACCCCGCGTGACGCGGCGGCTGTCGCGGCATGGGACGCCTAGCCATGAGCGAAATGATCTTACATATCGGGAACTATAATTATTCCTCTTGGTCGCTTCGCCCTTGGCTTGTGCTGAAGAAATCGGAACTACCGTTCCGCGTCAGCGTGACCGATTTGGACGTTCCGGGTTATAAGGACAAGCTCAATGCGCTATCCTCAGCGGGCACTGTACCCGTGCTAGAGGTCAACGGCGAGATGATCCCCGACAGCCTTGCGATCTGTGAATTTGCGGCGAAATGCGTGCCGAATTTATGGCCCAAAAACGAAGCGCAAAAACAGCGCGCCCGCGAAGTGACACAGGCGATGCACGAAGGTTTTCAGGCCATCCGCGAACATGCGCCCATGAACCTGCGCCGCCGCACGAGCCATAAAATGCCCAAGGCCTGTCTCGATGATGCCGCGCTTGTCGATGCGCTCTGGCAGGACTTGCTCGCCGATCATGACGGTGCGTTTTTGTTCAAAGACTGGTCAATCGCCGATGCGTTTTACGCCCCCGTCGCGACCCGTTTCGAGAGCTACGCCCTGCCGCGCACCGCGCGTTCGGATACCTATATCTCGGAACTGATGTCCGATCCTGATTTCCAAGACTGGGAAGCGATGGCCTTTGCCGAGGGGCATATCTTGCCTGAGACTGACGCCGTAAATCGATAGCTTGTGCACGCCTAAGATTTACCTTAGCGTGCAGTGATGACGTTTTCCAAATTCATGATAGGCGTTACAGTCTTTTGCGTAACTGCCTTACCTGCGGCCTCTTCGACGATTGCGCCTTTGATGCACGACCTAGAGCCGTCTGAATTATCCAATTCAATGCAGCTTCAAAAGACCCATATGCTGGTTTTGAAATGCATGACAGATGATTTTAAAGTTCGCCAATCTCGCATCGCCGTTTTAGATGTTGGCAGAGAGGGACAATGGCGTCGTCATGATGCGGCGCTCGTGTCAGGACATGGCCTTCAAGCGCCAGAGGGCGGGATTTCCGAAAATTGCTTTGTTCAAGATTTCGAAGGATCAACAGAACCTGTTGTAATCAAGCGTCTTGCGCCAAATTATACACCCGGAAAAGCCGCCGATTGGGGCGTTATCACGTTCAAGCGGGTGAAAACGCCCAATCTTATTCGGTATTCGCTAAGGTCTATGCCTTGGTCGAAGTTTAGTGCGGTGGGGCATGAGGTTCAGTTTGCGCAAGCGCGCGGTCTACCCGAAAATAGCCAGAGCTGTAATTTACTTGAACGTAAATATGCTGGATTTACAGGTGATGGGTTCGAGGGTGTTTTTGCTCACACCTGCCGCGCTATTTCAGGGCAGTCTGGCGCGCCTTTATCGCTGCGTTATGGGGGGGCGAATGTTCTTGTGGGTATTCATCTGGGGCATTCGTGGATGCTTCGCGCGCCTGTTACAGGTCGCCCAACGAACCAAGCCTACATGCGTGCACTTGATGATAAAATGATTGGGCAAATTCATACTATTTTGGACGAGATCAAATGAACCTAAAAGATGCCATTCGCACTATTCCCGATTTCCCGAAGCCCGGGATTATGTACCGAGATATTACGACGCTGCTGACGAACCGAGAAGCGCTTGCGCAGGTTGTCGCGCAAATCGCAGCCCCTTACAAAGACAAAGGCGTGGATAATGTCGCCGCGATAGAGGCAAGGGGCTTTACAATTGGTGGAGCGGTGGCCGTGGCACTCAGTGCGGGGTTTGTGCCTGTGCGCAAAGCAGGGAAGCTCCCGTTCGATACCTATAGCCAATCCTATGAGCTGGAATATGGCACGGATACGCTCGAAATTCACGCCGACGCGATACGTACAGGCGAGAAGGTTTTGCTCGTCGATGATTTGATCGCGACGGGCGGCACAGCCGAAGCAGCGATCACGCTCTTGCGTAAAACAGGTGCAGAGATTGTCGGCGCGGCCTTCATCGTTGATCTACCCGATCTGGGCGGCCTCGCGAAGATCACGAAAATGGGTATCCCCGTGACGGCGCTCGTCGCGTTTGAGGGTCACTAAGCCCTAATCCATCTGCCTGTCTAAACGTTAAACTTAAATAGCATGATATCGCCGTCTTTGACGCGGTATTCTTTGCCTTCTTGGCGAACTTTACCGGCTTCTTTCGCGCCTTGCTCGCCGCCATTTGCGACGTAGTCGTCATAGGCGGTGGTTTCCGCGCGAATGAAGCCGCGTTCAAAATCGCCGTGGATGACGCCTGCGCATTTCGGCGCGGTCCAGCCGTCCATAAAAGTCCAAGCGCGGGCCTCTTTTGGGCCAACGGTGAAGTAGGTTTGAAGGCCGAGAAGTTTGTAGCCCGATTGGATGAGGCGATTTAGGCCGGGCTGCGTGAGGCCGAGAGCTTCGAGATATTCATCGCGCTCTTCGCCTTCATCGAGCAGCGCGAGTTCAGATTCTATTTGCGCGGAAATGATGACGGCTTGGCTACCTTCGGCCTCGGCGTGGGCGAGAACTTTGTCGGAGAAATGATTGCCGCTCGCGGCGCTGGCTTCGTCAACATTGGCAACATAAAGCACAGGTTTTGACGTCAGGAGTTGGAGCATTTTCCAATCCTTCATATCGTCTTCATCGATGTCGGCGGCGCGGGCAGGCTTGCCATTTTCGAGCTGCTCCATCGCAAGGCCGATAAGCTTTAGCGTTTGCAGCGCTTCTTTGTCGTTCTGTTTGGCTTTTTTCTCGTTTGATTTTTTGCGTTTCTCAAGGCTTTCCATATCGGCGAGCATCAGTTCTGTTTCGACAGTTTCGAAGTCGGCGAGGGGATCGATTTTGTTTTCGACGTGGGTGACGTCATCATCTTCAAAACAGCGCAGCACATAAAGCACGGCATCCGTTTCGCGTATGTTGGCGAGGAATTGATTGCCCAAACCTTCGCCCTGTGACGCGCCGCGCACGAGGCCCGCGATATCGACAAAGTTCATACGCGCAGGGATTTTCTGGGCGGACTTGCCGATCTCAGAAATTTTATCAAGGCGCGGCTCAGGGACGGCGACGTCGCCGACATTTGGTTCAATCGTACAGAACGGATAGTTCGCAGCTTGGGCGTTGGCCGTTTGCGTTAGCGCGTTAAATAGCGTTGATTTTCCGACATTGGGCAAGCCAACGATTCCGCATTTAAATCCCATGGGTCTATCCTATTGCTGAATGAGTTACGGCGCGCAGGCGCGTCTTTAGTTTCTGCGCGCAGGCGCGCTCGGCGGCGGCGCGAGGAGGTCCACGCGCGTTTGGTATTTATCAAATTCACCCGCCGCGAGATGGTCGGCGGCGCGGGCGAGGGCGTCTGTCATGTCTTCGACCCAAGGCTGCTCGGCTTTGGCGAAGTTGGAGAGAACGTAGCTATGAACTTTGTCTTTGTGACCTGGGTGGCCAATGCCAAGGCGGATGCGGTGGAAGTCTGCGCCGCTGTTTTGGCGAATGGATCGCAGGCCGTTATGTCCCGCAATGCCGCCGCCAAGCTTGTGACGCATTTTACCTGGCGCGAGATCAAGTTCGTCATGGAAGACGATCACGTCGTCCAAACCGACTTTGTAGAACTGCATGGCTTGCTGCACAGCACGGCCCGATTCGTTCATGAAGGTTGAGGGTTTAATCAGGAGGATTTTAACAGGGCGACCATTTGCAGATATGGAGCCTTCGCGCGTCAGGCCTTTGAACCGTGTTTTCTCAGGCGAGAAACCATAACAATCGCCAATGGCGTCAATCGCCATAAAGCCGATATTGTGACGGTGACCCGCATATTGCGCGCCAGGATTTCCGAGACCGACCCAAATTTGCATAATATTTGCCTCCTCAGATACAGATACGCGCCCGAAAAGGCGCGCAAATAAAGACAAGGCTTTCTTCAAAGCAGTAACTGCGAGGGCAGGACGCTTATGCGTCGCCTTCAGCCGCTGGTGCTTCTGCTTCGCCCTCTTCACCTTCAGCCGCCGCAGCTTCTGTGGCCGCGCGAGACGCGATAAGTGTAGCGATTGTGAAATCACGATCTGTAATCGCTGGCTTCACGCCTTTTGGTAATTTCACATCTGAAATTTTGATTGAATCGCCGATTTCAGCCGTAGATACGTCAACGTCGATGCTGTCCGGGATAGAACCCGCTGGGCATTTAACTTCGATGGCGTAACGTACAACGTTAAGTGTGCCACCTTTTGAGAGGCCCGGAGAGGCGTCTTCGCCAGTGAAGTTTACGTTCACTTCAACTTCGATGATTGATTTCGCTGTTACGCGGTAAAAATCAACATGCATAGGCACGTCTGTCACAGGGTGGAACTGAATGTCCTTTGTGATGACTTTTTGCTTTTTGCCTTCGTGAGAAAGCTCGATCATGCTGGCGATAAAGTTGCCAGAGTTAAGCGCTTTAAGAACTTCATTGTGCTTAACCGCAACCGCAACCGGCTTTTCATCGCCGCCATAGATTACGCCGGGTACAAATCCGTTATTACGAGAATCGCGTGCACCGCCAGTGCCGGTATTTTCGCGTACTGTCACATCCAAACATACATCAGACATAGTTTTCGTCCTTAGGTCGTGGCCGCAGCCATAGTCCCAATAAAAAGCGCCGCTCAATGAACCAAAAGCCAATGGCGGCAATACCCTTTAAGGGGAAATTGAAATTTCGACGTGCGATTAAACCAAGCCAGCATAAAACGCAAGCAAAACCTGCAAGCAATATTGCCCTATTCTTGCCCTAATCGCAGGTAAATATAACGGGGCATATTTGGCGTTTGGGTTAAATCATGATAGCGTTGATATAGTATAACAAAATAAGTATTTTGGAGATGAATATGCCTATCTTTGCAAAGACGATTAGCCATATTGCGGGCCTGAGCACGGTTTTATGCCTTTCTTCGGCGCCTATGGCCTTCGCAGGGGAGCTTAGCGTCACAATTTACGGAAATGGGCGCGCTTTGGTGGATGATACGCGCAATATTCGCTTCTCTAAGGGGGAGCAATCGATCGAATTGCCCGGTGTGTCTTCTCAGATACAGGCCGAAACGGCGACATTCGTGGCGGATGGCATCTCTATTTTGGAGCAAAATTTTGATTTTGACCTCTTAACGCCGACAAAATTGATGGAAAAAGCCGTTGGGAGCTATGTTGAACTTGTACGAACGAATCCCGGGACGGGCATGGAAAAGCGCGAACGCGCCAAAGTTCTCTCTGTAAATAATGGCGTTGTGGTTCAAATTGGCCGCAAAATTGAGGTGCTGCGGGATGATAATATTCCGACTCGCGTAGTTTTTGATAGCTTGCCGGAAAATTTACGCGCGAATCCGACCCTGTCTGTGGAAGTTGATTCGGAAAAAGCCGGACTACGTGAAGCGAATCTTACTTATCTGACTAGCGGGCTGAATTGGCGGGCAGATTATGTCGCCGTTTTCAATGAAGAGACCGAGACAATGGATCTGCAAGGCTGGGCGACTTTGACGAATAATACAAAGACGACATTTGAAGAGGCCAATGTTGCCGTCATTGCGGGCAGCGTAAATTCGGCCAATGGGCGCGGCGGGTATAACAATCAATATAATCAACGGCAGAATAATTTCCGCGGTGCGGGCACAGAGCAAAGCCCGCAAGAACGCGTTGGCGATAATTATCTCTACCCGTTGCCCGGTAAAATCACTGTTAAAAGCAGCCAGACGAAGCAAGTCGGTATTCTTGACGCGCAATCCGTGCCGGCAAGCAAAGTCTATGAATATCATGCCAGTGGTTTTAATTCTATAAACCAACCGCAAAGCGCAGACGTCCGCATTGCTTTTTCCAATTCGCGCGACAAAGGCCTCGGTACGGCTCTGCCGCAAGGGGTTTTCCGCGTTTACACCAAAGACGCATCAGAAAACTCGCAATTCATTGGCGAAGACAGAATTGGTCATATTCCGGGTGGTTCGAATATGTCTCTTAAAATTGGGGATGCGTTTGATGTGAAGGTTAAAAGCAAAGTTGTCTCTAATAGAGAAATATCGCGGCGCGTTCGCGAGATGGAAATGTCTTATGAGATCACAAATGCAACGGCCAAAGCGACGACAGTTTACCTGCGCCAAAATATGTCGAGCTATGGGAGCTATAAAATATTATCGGAAAGCAGCCCAAGCGAAAAAACTTCGGCCTATGGTTATGTTTGGCCTGTAAAAGTCGCCGCTGAAGGCAAAGCGACCCTGACATTTAAAGTGCAACACAAAACCCGCTGGTAGGCGAATATTTTGCGCCTAACCTCTCTCATAGCACATAGGCTCATAACACATTGGCTTATAGCGTTCTGCTTATGCCTGATATGGGCTAGCTCTGCGGCGGCGCAAGACGCGCCTGCGCCAGGCTTTTTTCAAAGCCTAAAGGATCGGTTTTCAAATGCGGTAACAAAAGATGCCCCAAACCCTTCCGAGCGCGTAGCGCCGAATATGGGCGGTGATATAAGCTATATTACCTCTGATGGGGCGGCGGAAACCTCTGTCACAATCTATCCCGATAATCTGGCGCTTATCACCGAGGTGAGGCGCGTAAATATCCCCAAAGGACGCTCTGTCATTGCCTTTGACGGCGTGAGCGATTTGATCATTCCGCAATCACTCGTGCTGCGTGAATTTACAGGCGTTATGCTTGAGCGCAATTTTGATTACGATCTTTTGGGAAAAACCTCTCTGTTTGAAAATTCTATTGGCGAGACGATGAGGCTTACTCGTATCGACCCCCACAGCGGGGCAGTGAAAGTCTCCCAAGCCGAAATCGTTTCAGCGCGGCGTGATACAGGCGTATTGATGAATATAGACGGTAAAATCGAGGCGCTGCAATGCTCTGGCCTCGGCGCGCGTACGCAATTTGAAGGTCTGCCAAGTGGCCTAACCGGTAAGCCTGTCATGAGTGTTCAAGTCTTTTCAGAAACGGCCAGCGAGCAGGTTCTCGTCATTAGTTATTTGACCTCTGGCCTTGGTTGGCGCGCGGATTACCGGGTGGATATGACCTCCAAAAAGACAGCCTCTATGTTGGGGTGGCTAACGCTTACGAATGGTACGGCGAAGGACTATAAAAATGTCCCCCTCGCAATCATCGCAGGTGATCTAAACCGCCGCCCGGAAACAAGAGCGGTCACGCCGCCTAAGCCATACTTGCGTGCGCAATGCTATCCGAAAGGGTCCACGAAAATAGGTGTTAGGCGTCCATATGCCGATAATGCCGTTCCTAAGACTCCTATGAGCCGAGGTAACGCATATTTTGGTGCAATGGCTCCTAGAGACTTAATGGAAATGGCAGATGAAGTGATTGTGACGGGTAGTCGTAGAGAGGCAACGCAAGAAGAGATTGGTGATTACAAACTCTACCGGGTGCCAAGTTTGACTGATCTCGCACCTTATCAAACAAAGCAAATAGCATTTTTGAATGCAGATAATGTCGATATAAAGCCCTATTTTAAAGTCGAAATTGTAGCTTTAAATAACAGCACGCATTGGCTACCGACAAAAACTTCATATGATATTGATAATAGCCGTGATGGAAAGTTGGCTAAGCCTCTGCCCAAAGGAACATTGCGGTTTTTCCAAAAACAAGACAATGGACGCATGGTTTACTTGGGTGAAGATAGGATTGAGAATTTACCTATTGATGAGGATGCAAAACTCTTCACGGGAATGAGCCATAACGTTATGGCACGTGCAAGAGTAGGTAGCCATGAAGAAAAAGGTAAATACACAACGTATTTTTATGAGTTCGAGTTTTCAAATGCGACAGAAGAGGCACAAAATATTGAATTGGTTTTTAACAAAGGTAATATTCGCAAAAACCATATTTCCGACCAAAGTCATCCGTATGTGAAAGGCGAAATTGATCCGACTTGGCGATTTGAATTGCCATCTGAGGGACGGCAAAAGCTCTCATTTTACGTGACCGATAAGCGTTAAAACCGGCGCCTTTTTTACCCAAATAACTTAGATACAGACTCGTCATTGGCGATACGGCGGATGGCTTCGCCTAACAGGGTAGCCACGGAAATTTCGCGGATTTTCTCGCAATTTTTCACTTTGGCAGGCTGGCTGATTGTATCGCAAATAACGACTTCTTTCAGGACAGATTTTGTGATGCGCTCAACGGCAGGATCCGACAAAACACCGTGCGTGATATAGGCCGAAACACTATTCGCGCCGTGATCTTTGAGGGCCGCTGCCGCATTGCAGAGCGTGCCGCCGCTGTCGATGATATCATCTAGCAAAATACAAGAGCGTCCCGCAACGTCACCAATGATGTTCATCACTTCGGCTTCGCCCGCTTTGGGGCGGCGTTTATCGACAATAGCGATATCCGCGTTAAAGCGTTTCGCGAGGCTACGTGTACGGACCACGCCGCCTGTGTCGGGCGAGACGAACATAAGCTTATCACGTTCTTTGGACGAGAAATTGTCTTTAATGTCTTGTTCGAAAACAGGTTGACCGAAAAGATTATCCGTTGGGATATCAAAGAAACCCTGAATTTGGCCGGCATGAAGGTCAATTGTCAAAACGCGGTCAGCGCCAGCTTTGGAAATCAAATTGGCCACAAGCTTAGCTGTAATCGGTGTGCGTCCGCCGACTTTGCGGTCTTGGCGCGCGTAACCAAAATAAGGAATGACCGCCGTAATGCGCTGCGCCGAAGCACGTACAAGCGCGTCGATCAAAATCAGCAGTTCCATCAAATGGTCATTGGCGGGGGCGGCTGTGGGCTGGATTACAAAGATATCTTCGCCGCGTACATTTTCATTAATGCGGACGAAAATTTCTTGGTCGCGAAAGCGCTCAATATCAACGGAGGTGAGGGGAATATCCAGAACGTCGGCAATATCGCTCGCGAGCTGGTTATTGGATGTACCGCTGATAATTTTCATAGCGTCGCCTCTGGGTCAGTCTTGAAATATTGCGGCCTCCTTAGTGGGGCCGCGTGAATAAGTAAATCACTCTTGCAGCATAATCGCGGAAATATTTCGCCCATAATCCGAAATTTTCTGATGTGTGTTATATCGGTAACTATAATAGTGATCGGGTAGGGCATATGTGCAGTCGGGCAAGGCCTCGATATGGCTAAGCCCGGCGCGGCGCAGGCGATGTAAAAGGAATCGCTTTAGATCGAAATGAGGGCGGCGTTCGCCGTTTTCTTTAGGGAGGCCAAGTTCAAAGAAGCGGTCATATATCTCATTAACGGCAACAAATTCATCGCGGAACTCTGCGCCAACCTCATAGGATTGCGGGCCAATACAAGGGCCAAGGACAGCGTGAATGTTTTCGCGCGCCGCGCCGAGGGCTTCCATGGCGTCAACCGTCGCATCCGTTACCCCAGATAAAGCACCGCGCCATCCGGCGTGACAGGCGCCGATGACTTTCGCCTTTGGGTCGGCAAATAAAACAGGGCCGCAATCCGCCGATAAGGCCGAGAGCGCAATACCGGGGGTCTTTGTCACCATGCCGTCAGCTTTGGGACGATCCGTGAAGGGCGCGTCTAAAATGAGAACTTCGCGGCTATGGATTTGATGATTGCTAAGGAGGTGATCTGGCTTCGCGCCAAGCGCCGCCGCAATACGCGCTCTGTTTTCATCAACATTGGCTGCGTCATCATGCGAGCCCTCTCCGGCATTCAGGCTCTTATATTGGTTTTTGGAAACGCCGCCCTGCCGCCCGAAAAAGCCATGGGTGATACCCTTATGGTTAAGGAGGGCATGGGTTTTAAACGGCGGGTGGCTCATGCCGTATCCTCGGTCATAAGTGTGCGCAGTGCAAGCGGTTGCGGCAGGTCTTTGGACTGAAAACAGACCGCTTTAAATAGCTCGCCCATTTCTTCGCTATCCATCAGGCGGTGGAGCTGCCGCGCAATTTTGGGACGGGCTTCGGGTTTGCCTTTGGTGAGGGCAACGGCGCGCATTTCAATCCCCAACATAGAGAGAAATTCACGTTGCGGCGTGGCGGGCGTCGCCCCTAGGCCGCGCGACATCGCAAAATCACAAAGCGCTGCGAAATCCACGCGGGCGGTGAGGTCACTATTGCCCGGATCGTCAAACACGCCGATTTTTTTATGCCGTTTTAGCGCCTGCAAGGTATCGCCAAAATCGGTGATTTCTGGGCCATAATCAATGAAGAGCGCGCGTCCGGGCATAGAGGCAAAACGATCTGATATCTGGTCGATAACATGTTTTGCCGAGAGATTAATCTCTAGCAGTTCATCTTGCCGGGCATCATTTGCGCCCGCCGGAATATCGCCTTGTAGGATTTCTGGAATGGCAACGGGCGAGAGGGCAAAGGCCAACTCGCCGCTGCCGTCGATTTCGATCATGCGTTCTTGCCATCCGGCGGCTTTGGCGAAGGGGTCTTTTTGAATGAACTGGCGAATAGGTAGGCAGTCCAGAAATTCATTGCCGATAATAAGGGCGGGTCCGTCCGGTATTTTGGAAACGTCCGCTGCCCAAGATATCGGTACATTCGCGCGTGCAAGGGTTTGCCCTTGCACGGCCTCAAGAGCGGGACTGGCCTCGATAAGGGTTACATTGAGCGCGGTTTTAAACGCGGGATCAAGCGAGGCGCTACGCAATATATCACTCATCAAGATACCGCGTCCCGGCCCAAGTTCAGCCAGTTGCAACACCTCAGGCTTGCCCATATCCGCCCAACTTTGCAGGCACCAAAGCCCGATGACTTCGCCAAACATTTGGCTGATTTCTGGCGCGGTAATGAAGTCTCCATCGCTTCCGAGCGGGTCACGGGTGGGGTAATATCCATCGACAGGATCAAGCAGACATAGCGCCATATATTCGGCGACGCTCATCGGCCCTTCGGCCTTAATGCGCCGCAGGATTCGCGCCTTTAACGCACTCATTCTATGCGTCCTCGCTGTCTTTCATATAGCGCACACCCACGGGCGGGCGGCGTTTCGCCCAAATGATAATGGCAAGGCCAACCACAACAAGCGGCATAGAATAGGCCATGCCGCGCGTGATATCCCCAAATTGCGGGATAGGATCGGGCTCGCGGAAGAACTCGACGAAAATACGGAAGACGCCATAACCAAGGAAGAAAATGCCGGCGCAAATACCGGGCTTGGTCAGGGCTTTGAATTTGTGACTGGCAAGACGGATAAGCGCCCAAAGCACAAGCCCTTCGAGCGCGGCTTCGTAAAGCTGACTTGGGTGGCGCGGCGTAGAGAGCGGATCACTGTTAAAGATAAACCCCCAGGCGACATCCGTTGGACGGCCGTAAAGCTCTTGATTAAAGAAATTCCCAAAGAGACGCACCATAAATAAGCCCAGCGGCGCGCCAATCGCGGCCATATCCGCCACGCGCCAAAGCTCTACTTTGCGGCTACGTGCAAGCAGTATTACGGCGATAATTACGCCGGCAAATCCGCCGTGAAAAGACATGCCGCCTTCCCAAATTTTGAAAATGCGGATCGGGTCTTCAATATATTGTGACGTATTATACAAAAGGATCGAGCCAATGCGCCCGCCAAGAATGATCCCAATCAAAAGATAAAACACCATGTCTTCGAGGAATTTTTTGTTCGGAACCTGCGCAATGCCGCGCGTCACGCCTTCGGGTATGAACAGTTCTTTCTTAGAGCAGACATTTTTGGCATAGAAATAGGCGGCGTAAATCCCGACAATATAAGAGATGCCGTACCATTTGATGGAAAAATTACCGATGGAGAATATATTCGGGCTGATCCAATCCGGGAAAGGGATAGCATTTATAAGCATTGATAACATATTTGCGCGATTCTCTTGCAGTGTAGGGCTGGACAATTTGCTACACTGACACCACATGAATTTAAAGATAAAACCGATTATCATTTAAGCCCGCGAGGATATGCCATGCAAAGTAAAGCTAAACCCTTTGATGATATTTCAAATTTGATGACCAATGCCTTTGGCGCGGTCAAAGGTGTTGGCGATGAAGTCAAAGCGATGGGCCGTGCCCGCGCCGAAGGCCTAATCGCGGATATGGATCTTGTCGGCCGCGACGAGTTCGAAGTCCTAAAAGCCATGCTAACGGATGCACAGTCTGATATTGCCGCGCTGAAAAAGGAAGTCGCGAGTTTAAAGGCGAAGAATGCGCCCGCAAAAAAGGCTCCAGCAAAAAAGATCCCAGCGAAGAAAAAACCTTCTAAGGCTTAAAGCCAATAATTCGCTTCACCCGTCTTGCCATATGCGTGAATTTTGCCATCATGCCTGCTCTTAGCGTAGATAGGGATGGGCAGGCCGCATGTTGAAACGTATATATCTCGTCTTAATTTTGGCGGCTGTTATTCTTGGCGTGGCATTTTGCGGCCCGCAAGCCAGTGATACATCTGTAAAAATTGATGCGTCAGTAAAAAATGACACACGTTCTGCGCCGGAAGAAACGCCGAATAGTCAAACATCAAACAAAGCCAATGAAGACGACGCGAATGATCTCTTCCAAGAGGTCAAATTAGACTTCCCGCAAGCGGACCCTGTTTTGGGTATGATAGGCTCGCGCGAGCAGCAATCGTTGAACGGGCAATGGGCCTATATCGTTGACCCGATGGGCGTGGGTAACCCCAATGTGCTAAGCGGCGGCTTTTTCAAAGACCGTAAAAATATAAGCGGTATGGAACTGCTCGAATATGATTTCGATGCGGCGGATGAATTACGCGTGCCCGGGGATTGGAATAGCCAATCTGAACGTTTATTTTTCTATCGAGGCCAGATTTGGTATCGCCGCCTGTTCAGCGCCGCGCCCAAGAGAAGCGAGCGTTATCACCTGCATTTTGGCGGGGCGAATTTTGACGCTCAAGTTTTTCTAAATAGCAAGCCCGTCGGGGTGCATAAAGGCGGCTATGTGCCGTTCTCATTTGATGTGACCAAGGCCTTAGAGAAAGGGCAAAACAGCCTCGTCGTGCGCGTGGATAACCGATTGGATGCTAGCACTATCCCAACGGCGCGCACGGATTGGTGGCCCTATGGCGGTCTGACGCGGGACGTCGCATTGGTGACGACGCCAAAAGCCTTTATCCGAAATGCTAAGCTTAGCCTAAGCAAAGGGGCAACGGACCGCCTCGCCATAGAGGTTGAAACAGAGGGGTTTCAATCTGGCGCAGAGGTAACGATTGCGATCCCAGAACTTGGGATTTCACAGGAGCTGAGAACCGATAAGAGTGGCCGGGCCTCTGCGGTCATAGAAGCTACGCCAGAGCTTTGGTCACCTGATAACCCCAAGCTTTATGATGTTGTTTTGCGGGCAGGCAAAGATGACGTGCGCGAGCGCATAGGCTTTCGAAGTATTGAAACGCGAGGCACGCAAATCGTTCTAAACGGAAAGCCGATTAAGTTTCGCGGTATCTCCACCCATGAGGAACCTATTGGCGAGGCAGGCGCGGCCTATTCGCGTGAACATGTTGTCGGGCTGCTGACCGAAGCCAAAGCTCTGGGCGCGAATTTTGTCCGCGCCGCCCATTATCCGTATTCGCGTCATTTGGCCGAAGCCGCCGACGAAGTTGGCTTGCTGTTGTGGGAAGAGATCCCCGTCTATTGGGCGATTGATTGGAGTAATCCCGAAACGCTCTCGATTGCACGCAATATGATGGAGCGATTAATCCGCCGTGATTGGAACAGGGCGTCTGTCATTATATGGTCTGTGGCGAATGAAACGCCGGCGTCTGATGCGCGGATGGCATTTTTGAAAACCTTAATCGCGGATACGCGCCGCCTTGATGATACGCGCCTTGTTAGCGCGGCTTTACTGGGCGGAAGCGAGGAGAGCTTTGCACAGATTTTAACCCATCTTGCCGTGCGCGGTTTGAAGGCGGAAAATGTCTCTTTCAAAGAGAAAATGATCTTTCGCGCCATAAACGCCAAGATCAAAGGCAAAGCCCCCAAAGTGGGTGAGGGCTACACGGTCGTGATTGACGACCCGCTCGCGGAATATGTCGATATCATTTCTTATAATGAATATTTCGGTTGGTATTATTCCAAGATATTCGCCGAGCAAACCGGCTTGCCGGAAGGCCTTATTCGAAGGCTGATGCTTGACTTTATTCCCGACATGCGGATTGCGGCGAAACTTGAAAAGCCGATCCATATCTCTGAATTTGGCGCAGGCGCCAAGGCGGGCAATCACGCCCAAAACCTCACCACAAACGGGGCGCCCGAGGTGCATATTTGGACTGAGGAATATCAGGCCAATGTCTATGCCGCGCAAATTGAAATGCTCCGAAACAGCTCTCAAGTTCAAGGAATGACGCCGTGGATATTAAAAGACTTTCGCGCCATGCTACGTCCGCGCGCGGGCGTGCAGGATTTTTATAACCGCAAGGGGTTGATCGACGAGACGGGACAGAAAAAACTCGCCTATGATGTGTTGATGGATTTTTATACGGGCCCGTGGGACGCCGAAGACAGCCCCAAATAATTCGCCTGTAAAACTTGCCCACAGCTTATAATATCCACAAGCCTTAGTTACCCACAGGGCCGGAAATACTATATCTTGTAAAATTCACCATATTGCCTAGCGTAAGCTAAGAACCAGAATCAATCTGGACGGATGGTGAATGAATATTGCAGATACACGGTGCGTGCGCCCTCACCCGGGGTTGCAAACAGCAAATGCGTTGCGGGCAAATCCGCTCGATGTGTTTGAGCGTATCGCTGTGGCTGAGCACTATGATTATGAACGCATAAGCGACACGGAAATTCACATGACCGTGCCTGGGCATTGGGTCGATCATGATGTGTCTATGTCATGGAATGCGACGACGGAACTCGTGCAGGTTTTCCTTGTTTTTGACGGACGAATTCCCGGTGGCCGTAGTGATGATATTTGCCGCCTTATGTCTTTGTTGAATGAACGTCTTGCGGCGGGACATTTTGACTTTTGGACAAAGAATGGCGCGCTTGTTTATCGCAATGCGCTCTCTTTGCGCGGCGGCGCGGCTCTGCGCACCGAACAGGCGCTTGATATGGTGGCGCTCGCGCTAGACGCGGCAGAGCGCGGCTATCCGGCATGCCAATATATTATTTGGGCAGGGAAGTCCCCAGAGGATGCCCTAACGGCGGCGCTTGTTGACCTTGCTTCAGGGGCGTAACCTCGTGCCAGCAAAAAAGACAAGTGAAGATTATCTGGTTATTGGCGCAGGGAAAATGGGCGGCGCTTTGCTTTCGGGATGGCTTTCTGACTCTGTAAGCGGCGTAACGGCAGAAAATCTTATTATATTAGACCCGCGTCCGGGCGATGACGCAAAGGCCGTGATAAAATCAGGCGCGCGTCATATTGAAAACCCAAAGAACAAATTAAAAAACGTTGCGGTGGTATTGCTCGCGATCAAACCACAGGCTTTTAAAATGATTGCGCCTCCGCTTGCGGAGCATTTGCCGGATGGCGCCTTGGTGATTTCTATTCTCGCAGGTACGTCAATTGCGGCGCTGCAAGCGGCTTTGCCTAATCAACATATTGTACGCGCCATGCCCAATACACCCGCCGCCATCGGGGAGGGCATAACCGCCTTTACGTGCACGCCAAGCGTAACAGAGCGCCAGAAACGCACGGCAGAGCGATTGCTGTCCGCGGGCGGCAAAGTCCACGAAGTTGAAAATGAAGGCTTGATTGATGTGGTTACGGCTGTGTCGGGGTCAGGCCCCGCTTATGTTTTTCACATGGTCGAAGCGCTCGAAGCGGCGGCGGTGAAAATCGGCCTTCCTGCTGAACTCGCGCCTGATTTTGCGCGTCAAACCATTGTCGGGGCAGGGGCTTTGCTTAAAGCGTCCCCGTCAAGCGCGACAGAGCTTCGCCAAGCTGTGACATCGCCCAATGGTACAACGCAGGCGGCGTTGGATGTGCTAATGTCCGAAGCGGGGCTGGCTCCGCTTATGCGCGAAACGGCCAAAGCGGCTTTGCGGCGCGCCAAGGAACTTGCGAAATCATAAGATAATTAAAGGCATTGATATGACAAATTTTGAAACGCTCAATGCATTGATTACTGATTGGAAGCGCAAAGATATTGACGCCGTCCTCTCGCATATCTCAGATGACCTTGTGTATTATTACGCCATTGGCGAAGCGCCTGTACATGGCAAAACTGCGATGCGCGGCTTCCTTACGCGGATCAAAGATCATCAAAACGGTACGAATTGGATCATCAAACGTCATGCTGAAAATGGCGATATGATCATGACCGAAGGCGTCGATGAATATACCAACCCAACCGGCCTAAAAATCCAAACGCCGCATATGACGGTCTGGGAATTCAAGGACGGCAAAATCTCCGGCTGGCGAGACTATTTTGATTTTGGCTTGCTGAAACGGTTTGAAGGCGGCGAGATGCCGAACGAACACATCATCTCTCTTGTAAAAACTTAATAGACTCTGTGAGAGACAGGTTTAATTTACCTGTCTAAATCACGAAATTCTATCGTTGCACTTCCAGCAATCGCTGCATCAATCAAAACTTCATATAAGCGCCGGTAAGTGACTTTGGATTGCCAGACAGCCCAGGCGTTATAATCGGCTTGACCAACAAGTAGGCAACCATCTGTATCACGCTCCCAATTTCCAACATGTATTAAAATATCTGTGAAATTAGGTACGTTTTTTACTTCTAACATGCCGCGATGAATGTCGGAAAAGACACTTGAATAACGTAAGTGAAATCCGCCCGTTGTTTTAACGCCAAGTGTATACAATCCAGCAGGGATGCGTGTTTCCGCAGGGACTTTATCTTCGCGATATTCGTCTTCAAGGCCG
>JBMYWT010000025.1:0-35312 GCA_049607665.1 Maricaulaceae bacterium | reverse complement strand
GACTGAAAAGCACGAAGCAGAGCAGTGAGTTTAAACGTTCGCCTGTAATTCGCCTGAAAAAAGAAAAATTCTTATACGGCTAAATTCTTGTCAAATTTACCTTTTTTTGAGTCAATAAAAAAGAGGGGCGTTTTTGCAACTTTTCGCTGTTGACGATGCCGAAGATTCTAGCTTTAAGAGCTTCAGATTAGTTATCTATCAAGGTCTGAAATTTACTCGGCCTTTGGGTGCAATGTGGGGAGTATCTGTATTCTTGCTATCTGCAAGACATATGGACACCAAAAATTGTGTAATTAAAACAATGGCATAGTTTATGCCTGCTAGAATCGCTTGGGCTAAATACTCGTGACGAAAAAACGTGACATGTCTTCTGATACACTGGATAATGCGCCAGATCTCTTTACGGGCGAGCCGCCTTTGGAATCTGCACATAAGATCTGGGCAAAGGTCGGAAAAGAGCTGATTTACGCCCTTGGGCCGAATATTCATCGCTCTTGGACGGGACGTCTGCATGTGGCTGATGCTTGCGCTTTCAGCGTGACATTGATGGCGCCGACGCGTTTCATTGCCTCAAAGATCGATACGCAATATTATGATGACCTTCAGCGCCTTTGGGAAAAGCACGATGTCGTCATGCCGCCACGCCAAATCGTGATTGCGCGCCCAACAGTTGCCGCCGCTCAAAATGCCGTTCGCCCTAAATCCGGTCTGCCGCAAAAGAAATCTACACGGCCCGCAGCGCCGATGCCAGCTCAGGATACTTCGGCGGGCGAAGCCGTTTACAAAACGCGCTCAAGCTATGAGACGCCAGATAGCGAAATTCCTGCGCCGCGCATGGGGGAAAACCCACGCCAACGTTTCACCTTTGACAATTTCGTTGTCGGCGGCCCAAATGAATTTGCATTTGCCGTAGCGCGCCAAATCTCAAGCGCGACCGAGCCGCAATATAACCCTGTTGTTATTCACGGCGCGAACGGCATTGGGAAAACACACCTTTTATATGCGGTCGAAAATGCGATCACGCAAAACGATCCACAGCGTCGCGTAAAATGTATAAGCTCTGAGAAATTTGTAAGCGCTTTTGTCTCCTCTGTACGAGGCGGTGGGCGCGACGGCATAGAGGCGTTTAAATCGTCATTGCGCGATGTTGATGTCCTTATCATTGATGACGCCCATTTCATTGCCGACAAACCTGGTAGCCAAGAAGAACTTCTTTTGACGCTGATTTCCCTCGTGGATGAAGGACGTCAGGTTCTTATCGCGGCTGACCGTCATCCAGATCAAATTGAAAAAGCATCTGAACGCCTGAAATCTTATCTCTCTAGCGGTCTTGTGTGTAAAATCGGCTCGGCGGATTATGAACTTCGCTTGCGTATCTTGGACCGCTTAATCGCGCGCCGCCGCGAGAGCGCAAATATGGGCCTTGCCATTCCGCAAAACGCTCGCGATCATTTGGCCGCGCGTATTAACGCCACGCCGCGCGACCTCGAAGGCGCGTTCAACCAAGTTGTCGCCCAATCCGAACTGCTCGGTACGCCGATCACGCTGGAAACGATTCAAGAAACTTTGTCGGACAGCCGCTACGCCAAGGGCATGCGCCTGACGGTGGATAAGATACAGCGCGCCGTGGCCGAAGAATTTGGCATTACGCTAAATGATATGACGTCCAAACGCCGCGCGCGTAACATTGCACGTCCGCGCCAAGTGGCCATGTATTTATGCAAAAAGCTGACAAAGCGATCGTTGCCAGATATTGGCCGCCGCTTTGGGGGACGTGACCATACAACCGTCATGCATGCCGTGAAACGCATTGATGAATTGCGGGCCGATGACGCCACATTTAATGGCCGTATTCAGGCGGTAGAGGCCGCGCTAAAAGCGTAGTTTCAATTTCCCTTCGCAAATACGCGAATGGGGCTGGTAATTTCCCCTATTATGCGTATTTTACGTAAGAATTTCCGACGGCAATAGACCGTCTCTGGGCATAGATTAGGGTAAGTACCATGAAAATGTCGATTGAACGCGCTGAGCTTCTCAAAGCTTTGGGCCATGTACAAAATGTTGTTGAGCGCCGGAACACGATTCCGATATTGTCGAATGTTTTAATGACAGCGGTCGATGGCGGTTTGACCTTTGTGGCGACGGATTTGGATATTGAAATATCTGAAACAACCGAAGCCAATATTGACGCTCCGGGCGATATCACTGCCCCGGCGCATACGCTGTATGATATTGTGCGTAAACTGCCCGATGGCGCGCAGGTTTCACTCAAAATCGGCGCGGACGACCGCCTGGAAGTTGAAGCGGGCCGCTCGCATTTTACTCTGCCGCTCCTACCGTCTGGCGATTTCCCGAAAATGACAGCGGATGGGTTCACGCATAATTTCGTCATGGGCGCGAGCGACCTTCGCCGCCTTATCGATAAAACGAAATTTGCGATCAGCACCGAAGAAACGCGCTATTATCTCAACGGTATTTACATGCACGCCCATGAGGGTCTCTTGCGCGCCGTGGCGACCGATGGTCACCGTTTGGCTCTGTCTGAGATGGATATCCCTGCGGGCGCGGATGGCTTGCCGGGGATTATCATTCCGCGCAAAACCATTGCTGAAATTCGCCGCCTGATCGATAGCGGTGAAGGTGACGTAAGCCTGTCCGTATCAGAGGCTAAAATCCGTTTTCATTATGGAAAAGCAGTTCTGACATCGAAATTAATTGACGGAACCTTCCCTGATTATGACCGTGTTATCCCTAAGGGGAACGAAAAAGAGCTTGTGATTGATAATAAAATCTTCGCTAGCGCTGTTGACCGCGTGGCGACTATTTCTGCTGAAAAATCACGCAGCGTGAAACTTAGCCTGTCACAAGATAGTCTTGCTCTGGCCGTGAATAATCCGGAATATGGCAACGCCCATGAAGATTTGGCCGTTGATTATTCCGCCGGGGAGTTAGAGATCGGCTTTAATGCGCGCTATTTGCTGGATGTGGCCGGACAGATTGAAGGCCGCGACGCGACGTTCTATCTCGACAGTCCCGCATCACCGGCTTTGGTCAAAGATAGCGAAGACCCAGCGAGCCTTTTCGTTCTTATGCCTCTGCGGGTATAGGCGAACGGGCCTGCGCGTAAACGGCCTTCGCGGCGATAAGGGGATAGAATATGCCCCATATTAAGGCGCTGCGCCTAACGGATTTTCGAAACTACGCGAGTCTTGATCTGGCGCTCGATGGGCGCCCTGTCATTTTATATGGCCCGAACGGCTCTGGGAAAACCAATCTTCTAGAAGCAATTTCTTTGTTATCACCAGGGCGGGGTTTGCGCCGATCCAAAGCTGATCTTCTGCCACGTCTTGACCAAGCTATACGCGCTCCCGCTTGGGGGGTTGTCGCCAATGTATCCACAGTTGATGAAGACATGCGCCTCGCTGTGGGGAGCGTCCCTGAATATCCACGCCGCCGCACCGTGCGTATTGATGGCAGCCCCGCCACAGGCGTGCAGCTCGCCAAAGCCTTGACCCTTATGTGGCTTACGCCCGCGCAAGACCGCCTTTTTACGGGGCCAGCCTCAGATCGCCGTAAATTCCTCGATCGTTTCTCGCTCGTGCATTCGCCCTCCCACGGCATGTCGAGCTTGCGTTATGAAAAAGCACGTAGTGAACGTAACCGCTTGCTTTCGGACGGGGTAACAGATGCCGGGTGGTATGACGCGCTAGAGGCGGATATGGCAGCCCATGGCGCGCAAATCGCTCAGGCTCGTTTTATAACTGTCTCTTGTCTTACCGCCGAAATTGCAAAACGGCCCGAAGGCGCTTTCCCCAAAGCCGTTCTGCATTTAGAGGGCGAAGCCGAAATGCATTTTCAAAGCGGTATGCCGCTGGATGAGGTTGAAGCGCTGCTGCGCGAGGAGCTAGCGAACGACCGCTCTCTTGATGCGCGGGCCGGGCGCACGTTACGCGGCGTGCACCGCTCTGACCTTTTGGTACGTCATACGGCCAAAGATATGCCAGCCGCAGATTGCTCAACGGGGGAGCAAAAGGCGCTTTTGATTGGCCTGTTTTTGGCGCATGCGCGCTCGCAAATCGAAAAGACGCCGATCTTATTGCTTGATGAAGTCGCTGCCCATTTGGACGTCGATCGCCGTGCGGCAATGATTGAAGAATTATTGGCTCTCAAAACGCAAGTCTTCCTCACGGGGACAGACGCGAGTCTTTTCGAAGCTTTTGCCGGGCGCGAGCAAAGCTTTCATGTGAACAAAGCCGAAATCACGCTCGTTTAAATTAGATGTAAAAGGCCCTGTACACCGAAGTCTACAGGGCCGAAGCAGTCAAACGGGGCGCGTGTCTGACTGCTAAAATGTTTCCGCAGCCCCCACTGCGAATACATCCCCTTCATAAAGTTTAGTAAATGAACCTAATATAAATGAGTTGATTTATTGGATTACAGAAAATTAATGTTTGGTGGTTTTAACTTACTTGTAAAAGCTCTGGCAAATCACCAGCTTCGCCTGCGGCCTCGCTCATAAAAAATCGTTTTGCAGAGGTTGCGTTATCAACTGCCGCAAGCCCCAAGCGGCGTGCGTGACGCAAAGGCAGTATTTTGTTTGAAAATAAGCGGTTAAGCATATCCGTCATGCCAGCAAGGGCTGTGTTATCAAAGTTTCGCCATTGGCCATATTCACTAAGCGCGCCAAGCGGATCTAATCCGGCTGACTTTTGTACCGCTATGGATTGCGCAAGGGCGCAGGCATCCCGAAGGCCCATATTCAGCCCTTGTCCGGCAAGCGGATGAATCGCATGAGCGGCATCGCCCACAAGGGCAAGCCGTCCTTTGGCGTAGCATTCCGCCATTTGCAAAGTGAGGGGGAAAGATTGCCGAGGCGCGTCCAGCGTAAGGGCGCCAAATAAATTTCCAAATCGCCGCGACAATTCTGACATAAAATGCGCTTCACCTAAGGCCATGGCGGCCTTTATAGCGGGCGTTTTATCTGTCCAAACAAGGCTGGAGCGTTTCCCCGGAAGCGGAAGAATAGCAAATGGCCCGCCGGCATAAAACATTTGATAGGCCACGCCGCCATGATCTTCTTCATGGGCAACCGTGGTGACGATCGCGCTCTGTGTGTAATCTGTCTTGGGCGCGCCAATCCCTGCCATTTTGCGAAGGCGAGAGTTTTTCCCATCGGCCGCCACAAGGATATGCGCCTTTAACGTTGTCCCATCATCCAGTTCCGCACTCGCGAGGTGCAGGCTGGCATCTGTATCTGCCCGAACCAATTTGCGGTCGAAAAAGGGCGTAATGTTGGTTTGTTTTTTAACGGCCGCATATAAAGCCGCAGAAAGATGCGCGTTCTCGCCAATATAGGCCATGGCGTCGGCCCTTTGGGACTTGCCATCAAAATGCAGTGTTAAAGGAGAAATGTCACCGGGCGCGCCTTCGCCGATCATCATATCCGTAATGGGCTGCATATGCACCGAGAGATCATTCCATACGTCTAAATTACGCAGCATATGAACGCTACTGGCGGCGATAGTCGAGGCCCGCCCATCCACAGTGGGATTATCCGGCCGGCGCGCATCAATAAGCGCCACGGACTGCCCGTAATACGCGCAAGCTAAAGCTGTGCTCATTCCAATTGGGCCTGCGCCGACAATAATGATATCAAACGGAGATGTCATAAGGAAACCTTAGCATGTTTGCGCGTCAGAGCCATTGCGGCGAAAGCGCCACCTTTAAGCGGGAATTACACATTATAATGGATTAATGAGGCATTAAAGTGCCGAGCTTTAACGGCCTATTTACCGGATATGTTCACACTCTCTTAATACACAGACAAATTTGGATATTGGAATGCCGCACGCAACTGCGAATTTTGAAGACTATGATGCTGCTTACGCCCAAAGCTTGATGGATGACGTCAAAGCCAAAGGGCTTAACCCGGGGCAACGTGCCTTGGCAGCAACATTGATCGGCCTACTCGGCTTTTTTATCCTCTTTAGTGTACTTTCTTTTAGTCCCTTTGATACAACGGGCGATACGGCGGGCCTTGGTAAGGTGACCAATAAAATGGGCCGTCCGGGCGCACGGGCGGCAAATATATTATTACAGTTCATCGGTATGGGCTCTGTTATTCTCGGCGGCTTAATTTTTATCTCTGGCCTAAAACGCATTTTCAAAGCGCCGCAAATACGTACGGGCTGGGAAACAACGGGCCGTATAATTATCATACTCGGTGCCGTTCTGTTTGGCGCGGCCACGTTTTCAGCCTTTCCTATCCCACAGAGCTGGCCAATGGCGACAGGGCTTGGCGGCTGGCTTGGAGATGGGCTATATTTGAATTTCAAAGCAGCACTGGATTATTTTAACCTGCCTATATCGGGTTTGCTCGTCGCGATAATGAGCTTTGCAGCCTGCGCCTATTGCCTTGCGCGATATTTTGGCGTCGTGGGTAAAGACTTTTTGGACCTCTGGGATGCGGCTGGTCTGGTTTGGGCCACGTTCCGTGTTTGGTTTGATCGTCTTGCGACTTACCTGCGCGCGCGGTTTGAAAAAACCTATGCCGCCGATGTTGCCAGTGATGACACGATTTCAACATTAATGCGCGACGTTCCAGACGTCCCGCAGCCCGAAGCGCCAGCCTCGCCTTACCAAGTCATTACGCCATCTGCGGTCGTGACGCCCGCCGCCGAGACGCCGAAAGCCAAACCCAAACCACGCCGTAAGAAAAAGCCCAAAGCGCCCGAGTTTAACTTCCCGGAAGGGTCAGGCTTCGTGCTGCCGGGGCTTGATCTGCTGAAAGTGCCGCCGCCACGCAAAGCATTAACCGATGAAGCGTCGCTGATGCGCTCGTCGGAAAACCTGCACCGCGTCATGAGCGAATACGGCATCAAAGGCGAAATGGGTGCTGTGCGTCCTGGCCCCGTCGTGACCTTGTTTGAATTTGAACCCGCGCCGGGCATGAAGAGCCAGCGTATCATCAATCTCTCCGATGATATCGCCCGTAATATGAGCGCACAAAGCGCGCGTATCGCCGTTGTTCCGGGGCGTAATGCTATGGGCGTAGAATTACCGAACCGCCGCCGCGAGACGGTGTGGCTACGGGATATGCTGGCCTCGCAGGCTTTTGCGGACACGGACGCGAACCTGCCGATGGTGCTCGGCGAAGATATTGGCGGCACGCCTTATATCACTGACCTGTCAAAAATGCCTCACTTACTTGTTGCGGGTACAACGGGTTCGGGTAAGTCGGTTGGCGTCAACGCCATGATCCTTAGCTTAATGTATAAGCTCACGCCCGAAGAATGTAAGTTTATCATGATCGATCCGAAAATGCTGGAGCTCTCCGTTTATGACGGCGCGCCGCATTTGCTAGCACCTGTTGTGACCGAGCCGAAAAAAGCCGTTGTCGCCCTGAAATGGACGGTGCGCGAAATGGAAGACCGCTACCGCAAAATGTCCAAAATGGGCGTACGGAGCATGGCGGGTTATAATGAAAAAGTGAACGAAGCCAAAGCGAACGGCGAGGTGATGACTCGTACGCAAATGACGGGTTATGACAAAGAAAGCGGCGAGCCGATCTTTGAAACCGAAGAGCTAAATTTCGAGCCCTTGCCTTATATCGTCGTGATTATTGATGAGATGGCCGACCTTATGATGGTGGCGGGTAAAGACATTGAAGGCGCGGTACAGCGCCTCGCGCAAATGGCGCGGGCGGCGGGTATTCACATGATTATGGCGACGCAGCGTCCGTCTGTGGATGTGATTACAGGGACGATCAAAGCTAACTTCCCGACGCGTATTTCCTTCCGTGTGGGCTCTAAAATCGATAGCCGTACAATTCTTGGGGAGCAGGGCGGGGAGCAGCTATTGGGGAATGGCGATATGCTTTATATGGGCACGGGCCGACCGCGCCGCCTGCACGGGCCATTTGTCTCCGACGGCGAAGTCGAACGCGTGGCCGCCTTTATCAAAGCGCAAGGCAGCCCGAGTTATTTGCATGAAATTACAGAAGAGCCTGAAGAAACCGAAGCGCTTGACGGTAATGGCGGCGGTGAAAACTCATTGTTCGACCAAGCTGTGGCCATCGTGGCGCGCGACCGCAAAGCCTCGACGAGTTACATTCAGCGGCGTCTTTCAATCGGTTATAACCGCGCAGCTGACCTGATTGACCGTATGGAACAAGAAGGCATGATTAGCGCGGCTGGCAGTGGTGGTAAGCGCGAAATCTTCCTGCCCGATTGATTTGAAACGGAATAAATTACCATGACATCTAAAGTATCCATCGAAGAGCTTGAGCATTTTTTCGCGGCTAATTTTGAAGGCCGCACAGATGCGATCCCAACGATTACGCATCTCGAAGCAGGCCGCGCCGTGATGGAACATACCCCAACAGAGGAAGATATGCGCCCTGGCGATTACGTCTCTGGCCCGACGCAAATGCGCCTCGCCGATCACGCCGCCTATGTCGCTATCTTCACCCACACAGGCATTGTGCCGATGGCGGTGACGTCAAATTTGAGCATGGATTTCCTGCGGGGTTGTCAGGGGGATACGATTGTCGTCGATGCGCGCGTCGTAAAACTGGGCCGAAAATTAGTAATCATCAACGTCACAATAACCCCCAAAGGCAGCGATAAACTCTCCAGCCAAGCCGTCGTGACCTATTCTTTGCCGAGCGAGTTTTAAGGCGCGCCTAGTAGCGTAAGGCCCGTAGCAACCGCGAGTAATACCCAGCCAAAGTGACGTCCACGCGTCGCCCATAAATTCGCAAGGCTGCTTGAGGCAAAGATAAAAGCGGCTAAGTAGACTGCAAATTTGGCGACGTCTGGTGAGAACTGTGTTGGCGCGATTAAGAGCGCTACTCCTGCCAAAAACCAATAAACAGCACTTAAGAATACTATGGCTCTGAGAACACGTTTTCCAGACGGGTGAATGTTCTCAAGCGGCGCTATTAACTTTCTATCCCCAATGTATCCGTGTGCGATTGAAACCAATATACCGAGCGCGCCTGCGCAATAAAGGAATGTCGTATTCATGTCTGTCTCCATACAGTTATGTATGTTTATGTAAAGCCTTGCGTGTACTTTATCAATACAGTTATGTATGGTTATTATGACGCAGCGACTCACAGAAGAAAATTGGCTCAATCATGGGCTGGAGGTTTTGGCGACTTCGGGTTTTACAGCCTTAAAAGCAGAGCCTTTGGCTAAATCACTCGGTGTGTCTCGCGGTAGTTTCTATTGGCACTTTAAAGATATTAAAGATTATCACAAAAAATTACTTGGACTCTGGCAATTGCGGTTTACGGGTGGCGTCATTACGGCTGTAGAAGTAGAAAAGACGGCCGCAGAAAAACTCACTGCGCTTATGACGTTAGCCTATGAGCCAAATACCACATTAGAATCAGCGATCAGGAATTGGGCGCAAAACAACGCGCAAGCTAAAGAGGTCTTGAGCGCTGTGGATGAAACGCGTCTGGCCTATTTAGCGCGGCTCTTACGCGATGCAGGCGTACCGCCAGATAGAGTGACGACGCGCGCTACGTTTATTTATGCTGCTGGCCTCGGTGTGCCTATGCTGAGTGAGGTAAGTGATAAGACAATGACAACGCATGAAATCAAAGCTCTAGCAGCTATGATGATAGGATAAAGCGCGCCCGAAAAGGCGCGCCTAAGAAAATTTTCAGTTCTAATTTAATTAAGCGGGGAGGGCCGTTTTCTCTCGGTGCGCTGTGACCGCATCAAAACGCTCATGGTAATTGACGTGCTCTGTGCCCATGATTTTATCCCACCATGTGAAGTAGAGCGCGAAGTTCCCGCCCGCTTTTTCGTGGTGCATGTCGTGATGCGTCACGGTCGTCATATGTTTCCAGAACCAGTGACGTGTCGCGCCGCGCGGGAAGACTTCATAACCTGAATGGCCAAGCGCGTTTTTAAAGATCATAATCAGTAGGATAATCGCCAGCGCGCTTTCGTGTAGTGGCAAGACCATCAACATAAACGGCACATAGCTATATTCAACAATCGCTTCACCGACCGCGAAGGAATAGGCGGTAAACGGCGTTGGGTTATGTGATCTGTGGTGCGTCATGTGAAAGCGTTTATAGAGCTTGGCATGGTGCATGGCGCGGTGCGTCCAGTAAAAGTAAGTGTCGTGAAAGACGATGCCTAAGAATATAGACGCGCCATACCAAAGCGTACCGTGATCTGAGACGTTCTCATAAATACGAAAGATGCCAACATTGGCGAGATCAAACAAAAGCACATCAAGGATAACAAAGATCATCATGGTACGGATGGAATTCAGGATTTCTGTTTTGATTTGTTTGTTCGGCGCGCGGCGTTTGCGAATGCGGCGAGATTGAATAAAGGGCGCAAGCAATACCCAGAGCGCGAAAAACACGCCTAACGTTCCGATGGCATAGCGCGTGGCCTCATAACGAAACCCCATAACTAAGTTCTCGGGAAGGCGGTGAAGAAAGTCTATTATGCTGCTGTCCATGTTGATCTCCAAAATGTGTACGCCTTCTGTTTGAAGACAATTGCAAATTGGCGGATCGGCGGATCAAAATCCTATTGATGCTAAAAAAGATCGCTCATTTTCAAAATCGATCAGACTTTTTTGGGATTAATCAGATTTAGTGTGAAGGCTTTTGCGGTAGGCCGTGGGCGTCATATCCATCACGCTACGAAAGGCGCGGTTAAACGGCGCGAGCGAGTTAAACCCAACATCCATAGCCAGTGTAAGCACGGGTGTGCGTGAATTTTCAGGCAGCGCCATGGCCGCTTTCACGGCTCTTATGCGGTGTGAATTGAGATAGGCACTGAAATTACGGTACCCCAAGCCTTGGTTGATAAGCACGCGCAAGCGGTGTTCGGGCGCACCTAGCTTATCGGCTAACATGCGAATTGTAAGGCCGGGTTCCGTGTAAAATTTATCGTCATGAATGAGCTGCGTGAGCTGCTCATTTAGCAGTTTATCCCGTGGATCAATCGCAGCGGGTTTCGGCGAGAGTTTAGAGACAGGCTGAAACGCTATGACCTCTGGGCGAATTTTGCCAAGCCAAAAATAACCGATCAAAATAACGGGCAAGATCACTATCGCGCGGAAGATTGAAAACCCTTCGGGGTAGGATTGCATAAACAGACGCTCGCCGATTACAGTCAGTAAAACCGCGAGAATTAAAATGGCAACAAAGTATAAACGAAATGTGCGCCGTTCTTCGATCATGTCGTCTTTACGGCCCATAATGGCGACATAAATAAGGTGCACCATCAAAGCGATCGAGGCGCATAACATAAACATATCCAAAATCTGTAAGGAGAGGCCTTGTATGAGCGCAACTTCGTGAATGCGTGAAATCAAAACGGGTAGAACGGTTGCGCCAAACCCTGTCCATTCAAGCTTGCCGAGCTTAAAATCATCTTGGAACATGGCGAGTCCAGCCCACCACGCAAAGGCGATATCAGCGATGTTTAAGAAACGGATGATACCGAAAAAAGGCTGAGGGAGCCGTAACTCAAGCGGCACGGTTCCCAATAAAAGCGTTGCGGCGCTTAGGCACAAAAACGCGCTGTAGCGTGTGGCGGGAACTTTCCAGCCATCTCTTAAGGCGAGGATGGCAAAGATAATCAAAAGCCCGATTACAGGAAAACGAATATAGGCTTCAAACATCATCATATAGGCCTAGTAGCGCTAATCCAGCGTCCTGTACAATCGCCCAATAAAAAACCCTCCAACAGGGGAGGGTTTTCAAATTCTTTAGATTTAGAGGATCGTTTATACGAAGCCTTTGAACTTGTCTTTGAAGCGTGAAACACGTCCGCCGCGGTCAAGCATTTTGCCTTCGCCGCCTGTCCAAGCTGGGTGGACTGTGCTGTCAATATCAAGGACCAAGCGGTCGCCTTCTTTGCCATATGTGCTGCGTGTTTGGTATTCGCTGCCGTCAACCATTTGCACTGTAATTGTGTGATAATCGGGGTGAATGTCTTTTTTCATGTTGATCTCCTGCCCAAGACGAGGGCTCTATAACACGGGTTTACATTAGAGGGTCCCCCGCAGGTGCGCGGTTACTAGCCAAAGCGGCGCGCGACGTCAAGTTATTGTCGCGCGTTCACGCCGCTTTGGGATTGCAAAACGGCGTCTGCCTGCTTACCTAGCGCATCTACTCGCGCCATCTTTCGAAAGACACGCTATGACAGATTTTCAAAATATCTCCGGCCTTGGGCAAATCGCCGATGATTATGATGCGCTGCTTTGTGATATTTGGGGCGTGATCCATAACGGTAAAGAGGCGTTCAAAGAAGCCTGCGAAGCGTTAGAGCGGTTTCGCGCAGATCGCGGACCTGTGATTTTAATCTCCAACTCCCCGCGCCCCAGCGTCGCGATCCCCGAACAATTTGCGCAAATTGGTGTGCCGGGCGAGCTTTATGACGCCATCGTCACATCAGGCGACGCAACCGTCGATGAGCTCTCCCGCCGCGCACCTGGCCCCGCGTTTAAGCTCGGCCCTGAGCGGGATGACGGCCTGTATGAAAACATAGAGATGAACTTTTGCGAACTTGGTGACGCGGCCTTTATTTCCTGCACGGGACTTTTTGATGACGCGACGGAAACGCCCGAAGATTACCGCGAGATGCTGACCGAGGCGCGCGATATGGGCATTCCGCTGGTCTGTGCCAATCCGGATGTTCAGGCCAAGCGCGGTGATCAGTTGATTTATTGTGGCGGTGCGCTCGCGCAGCTTTATGAAAAACTTGGCGGAGAAACAGTTTACGCAGGCAAACCACATGAACCGATTTACCGTCTCTCGCGGGCATGGCTGCGAGAAATTTTGGGTTATGACCTAACAGGCGACCGTGTTTTGACGATTGGCGATAATATCCATACGGATTTGCTTGGCGCGCAACGCGAAGATTATGACTGCCTGTTTGTCGCCAATGGCGTGCACCAAGGTAATGAAGATAAGCTGCGCGCGCTTTTGCGTGAACATGGTATCTCCGCCCGCTATATGGCTCCGACGCTGATTTGGTAGGTGTCTAGCCAGCCGCATAGGTCAACGAATCTATAATGCTCTGCGCATTATGCTTATCGTCTGCACTGTCATAATATGCCGTCAGCCAAATATCTTCATGCGCAGTAAAGGCTTTGAAATACAATCCGTCCTGCCCGTCTTCATTTAGCGCATAGCTTAAGGTCGCCCTATCGCCTTGCTGTGATGTTTGAATATCTTGGGCGTCTTTAGAGATGCTGCTGCGTATATGATCAAGCCTTACATTGGGGTCTGCATCTTCGCCGCTGTGATTTGTGCCGTCCCACAGTGTTGCCCAAAGGGTTAGGCCGGGGTGCCATATCACCAATGCGCCATCCTCAATACGGCGCAACATCAAAGACGGTGCCGTCATGTGCCAAAACTCTGAGAGCTGCACAGGCCCCTTCGCGGGGGGGGCGAAGATAGTGTATATTGGGGACGGGCGTATCAGGCGAGATAAGGGTGAGCTTTCCATCTGTACCCCGTTCGATCTCAGTTCCCGTAGGGTAGCTTAAATATGAAATGATATCGGGGTCGTAATTGGCAACCGTGTTTAGGTCGAGGAAGGATAAATTTAACGCATCGTCCAACCCTCAAAAAACCTCCGCTCTGTAAGGGCGGAGGTTTTGCGTTTTTGATTTAAAAACCTATGGCAAATCCCGCAAGGCTTGCTACAAAGCGCGAATGACACAAATTGTAAAATACTACCTCGAAGACCTTGAAGTCGGCATGAGCTCCTCTACGTCGATGGTGATTACAGGCGAGAAAATAGATACTTTCGCCGAACTGACCGGTGACTTTAATCCCATTCACGTTGACGAAGACTACGCCAAGACCACCCCGTTTGGTGGGCGTATAGCCCACGGCGCTCTCTCGGCCTCGCTGATTTCGGCTATTTTGGGCAATGATTTGCCGGGACCAGGCGCGGTATTCGTGGAGCTTAACTTGCGCTTCCGTCGTCCCGCTATGATTGGCGACGAAGTGATTGCTGTGGCTAAGATCGCAGAGATCAACCCTAGAACGGGCCGCCTTAAGATGAAGGTGCACTGCGAAGTCAACGGCAAGCAAATCTGCCGTGGTGATGCGGGCGTTATGGTCGCAAAACGCCCTGTCGATAAAGATGCTGACGCTTAGATTTTGACACCTAAAACGTGAAGACCCACCATCAATATGAAGGGCTGTCGCCCGCCGATAAAGGCGCGGTGATTGCGCTTGGGAATTTTGACGGACTGCACCGTGGCCACCAAGCCGTTATCGCAGAGGCCAAAGCCATCGCGGATGATCTCGGCGCGCCTCTGGGTATAGGTTTGTTCCGCCCGCACCCTTACCGTTTCTTTAAACCTGACGCTGATCCATTTCGCCTCATGACGCCTGAATATCGCGCCAAAGTCATGCCGACGCTCGGTGTAGACGCGCTCTATGAGATACCCTTCACAGATACCTTGCGCGATATGGATGATACGGATTTCGTCGAGATCGTTTTGCATCAAGGGCTTGGCATTCGCCATGTGGTTGTCGGCGAAGATTATGGTTTTGGCAAAAACCGCTGTGGTAATGTCGAGAGCTTAACGCGCCTTTGTAAAGAGCGCGGCATTGGCGTAACGGCGCTTCCGCCTGTCGGCCTGCATCGTCTTTATGGTAAATATGGCAGCACTGATATCCGCAAAGCCCTCGCGGCGGGCGATGTGTTTCACGCCGCCCACATGCTTTCTCGCCCGTGGTGCGTGGACGGCATTGTAACGATGGGCGCGCAGCGCGGACGGACGATAAATTTCCCTACAGCCAACATCGAATTTGGTGATTTAGTACGCCCGAAATTCGGCGTTTATTCCATCGAAGTGACCCTCCCTGATGGCGGGCACAGATATGGCGTCGCCAACACGGGCAAGCGCCCCACGGTGGATGGCGAAGACGCGCGGCTAGAGGCGCATATCTTTGATTTTGACGGCGATCTCTACGGGCAACGCCTAGAGGTGCATTTCCGAACCTTCATTCGGGACGAGCATAAATTCGAAAGCTTTGACGCCCTCAAAGACCAAATCGCGCGCGATGCCGATGGCGCGCGGGCGATATTCGGGATTTTACCCTAAAGCGGCCCTAATTTATGGCCTTCCGCGACAAAATAACGTCGGCTGGCTCTTCGCATGACGCAATTTTGTCCCTATAAGACGCTACGTTTAAAGGATATTCCCATGGTACAGCTCACGCTCCCAAAGAACTCAAAGCTCGGCAAAGGTAAAGCTTGGCCGAAATCTGACACCAAAGGACGGGTGAAAACCTTTAAAGTTTACCGCTATGACCCCGCCGATGGCCAAGGCCCGCGTTGGGATACATATGAGCTTGATTTGGACGAATGCGGCCCAATGGTTTTGGACGCGCTGTTTAAAATTAAGAACGAAATTGACCCGACATTGGCGTTCCGCCGCTCTTGCCGCGAAGGCGTTTGCGGATCATGCGCAATGAACATTGGCGGGCGCAATACGCTGGCCTGTACCAAGGCGATTGACGAGGTCAAAGGCGGCGCGATTTCGATCTCGCCATTGCCGCACTTGCCTGTTGTGCGCGACCTCGTGCCTGATCTGTCGAATTTTTATAAGCAATATGCCTCCATCGAACCGTGGCTTCATACCTCCGAAGCTGAGCCTGAAAAAGAGCATACACAAAGCCCAGAAGACCGTGACAAGCTCGATGGCTATTACGAATGTATTCTCTGCGCGTCATGCTCGACGTCTTGCCCAAGTTATTGGTGGAATGGCGACCGTTACCTCGGCCCAGCGGCTTTACTTCAGGCTTATCGTTGGCTTGTTGATAGCCGTGATGAGGCAAAGACAGAGCGTCTGGATGCGCTCGAAGACCCGTTCAAACTTTATCGTTGCCACACGATCATGAATTGCGCGAATGTTTGTCCAAAGGGACTTAATCCCGCCAAGGCGATTGCGGATGTGAAAAAAATGATGGTGGAACGCGCGTAAAGCCCGCCACCATCACATCATAATATTTGCCAAAGGGTTTAAGCGTTAAAGCTTAAGCCCTTTTTTCTTGAGCGCTTTTTTCATGTCTTCGACATGCGTTTTGAAAGCCTCTAGGCCGCCATCTTCCATTTTCTTATTTTCTGCTTTTAGCGTTGCGACGACTTTGGCGGGGCCAATAACCTTATTGTTATAGGCTTCGATGACGCTCCCTGTATTGACGTAATATTGTGAAATAGTGTTCAAAACCTCTGGGTCCATTTCAAAGGTTGAATCGCTATATTTGGCGGCTTGAAAGATGAAATCATTAAGTTTCACGCCTTCAATATGTTCATTGTAAACCAGACGATGTTTCGCGGCCTCATCAATATACCCTTGAAATTGCTCCATGTTGTTTTCGGTTTCCATAAGTAACGACGTGGCGACATAATATGTCCCTCGGTCGGCTCTTAGGATTTCAAGGTCAACGGCTTTTTTAAAACCCACTGAGGCGGCAAGGTATACACCGATAATTGTCGCAACGATAACAACGCCATGCCCAACCCAGTAGGCGGTTGTCATCAGTTCACTTTTCTTTTCCATAATAAGTCCCTTTTAAATTAAATGTCTTCAAAGTCGTTCAACGATTTTGCGAATATGCGCTGTGGCATCGCCTGCTTTTTTTGGCAAGCTTTGTGGGTCAATCACCTCGCCAAATGTTAGGCGGAATGTTTGCCCCTTTTTGTTGAGGAGTTCATGAAACAAGGTGATGTCGCGTAGCTCTGAACTGAGTTTTGAAAACAAATAATAAAGCAGTGAGTTTCGCGCCTTCATATTTAACGGCACAACAGGGGCGTCGTATTTTTTGGCAATCATGGCGGCAGAAGACTCCCATGGCCGCTCGATAAGGCCCTGCCATGTTAGTTGCGCCAAGGCGCCAGACGGGAAAATTACAACACATTTTCCGTCTCTTAAAGCGGCTTTGACATCCTGCAGAGTTTGCTTTGTTTTGGCGTGGCTACGTTTTTCTTTTACCCATTCCACGGGGATGATGATGTCCTTCCCGTTGGGAATAACACGCAGCGCATCCGCATTGGCCATATAAAGATGCTCAGGGCGACGATCTTTTATGGCTTGGAACACGGCCATGCCATCAGCCAGCCCCGTCGGGTGATTGGCGATAATCAGGCAAGGCCCCGTTGCGGGAATATTGTCCAGGCCTGTGACGCTTGTGCGCGGGTTAATGTGCCGAGATACCATGCCAAAGGCGTCGCGCCCGTTCATCGGCTTGATCGCGTCGGCCAGAAAAACAGCAGCATCATAGGCGAGCATGCGATAAAGCAAGGGCCGTATGGCACGAAAGAGGCGAGGGCGCGCCATTAATTTGGGCGCGCGTTCGGCAATAAGTTCTTCGACAATGTGCATAGCTTCTATTGACGAAAACCATTGCGCTTGGCAAGCGTCAGCTATGACTGACACATATAACAAGCCCTATAATGTTCTATTTTTATGCACCGGAAATTCTGCGCGTTCGATTTTATCTGAAGCGCTGTTAAATGATCTCGGCAAAGGACGCTTTATCGGATGGTCAGCGGGCAGCAAGCCAAGTGGACAGCCGCACCCCGTAGGGCTCGCCGAGTTGCAAGCGCGCGGGCACCGCACAGATATATACCGCTCCAAAAGCTGGGATGAATTTGCGGATATGGACGTTCAAATGGACCTTGTCGTTACGGTATGTAGTCAAGCGGCAAACGAAGTGTGCCCGGTGTTTCCCGGGAAACATATGCGGGTACATTGGCCAGCCGAAGACCCTGCACATATAGAGCCGCTTGAGGCGTGCCAAAAGGCGTTTCGCGTAACTTATGATATCTGCCGCGCGCGTATAGAAGCGCTTATTGCTATGTCGGAGAGCGCGTTAGCGAGCCAATCGAGCCTTCAAAAAATTAGCGAAATTGACGTTTAACTTCGCGCATGAAAAAACCGCCCTCTAAAGGGCGGTCATAAATTTAAGTGTACTAAAGCTTACTTACTTACTTACGGCGCGTTGCAGCCGGGGTTTTCGCTTTGGGTTTCGTTTTCGTAGGCATCCACTCTTCAAGTTTCTTCGCCGCCCACTCTTTACCGCCAAGACCAAAGGCCAAAGCTCCGCCAACACCCGCAGCAACCGCAGCGGCCATGACGGAATAATTAAACGCGGCTTCAACAATATCGGACCCTAGTTCCATAGAGTTAAGACCCATAAATGTGACCAATACGATTGTCGCATATTTAATGATTTTACCAGCAAGATCACCAAAGGCTTGTGTCACTATATTTGACACAAAATTAGCAATAAAGAGACCGACACCAATAATGACAGCGCCGAGTACAACGCGGCCGCCAATGCCTAATAAGGTATCAAATACGTCTTTGATATCTTGTATTCCTAGTTGGTTCATAGCGGCTTGTAAGCCGATCAAAACAATCGTTACGAATGCTATAGTGGCGATAATTTTAGAAGGAACAACGGTTGCTTCACTTTCGCCATCAAGACTACCAACAGACTTAAGGGACTCATCCAAACCTAAGGCAGGAAGCGTGTTCTGTATTAATTTTGATACAAACCGACCAATGAAAGTTGCTATTACGATAATGATAGTCGCGCCAAATATATTCGGAATATATTCTAAAATGGTGACAATCATTCCGCTAATAACGGGAATTTTCCAAATGGTGATAGCTGTACCCGCGAAAAGAAAAATTATAAAAGCGCTCGCAAGGTTGCCGATGCTGCTTGCGATAGACTGTGATGATGGCCGTGCCCCAGTTTTGCCGGCAAACTCAAACCGGCTAGCTAACTTGTCTACTTGAGCCGCTTCTAACATACTTGTTGTTGCGTCTTTTACGACCTTGGCAAGCATCATGCCGATAGAGAAAACAATGATACCGCCGCCAAGTAAGGGAAGGTATCCAACAATATTGTCTATTGACTTGTTTATGGGGTCAAGCGTGTTTCCGAGTGCTTGAAGTTGTCCAAGTCCAAGCAAAATGAAGAACAACCAGACTATTGAAAATACGGCTTTTGCAAGGGACTTGCCCATATTGCCGCCCGTGGATTGAGCTTTTTTTGCAATTCCGGTACGATTGATTGCGTTTGAAACAAGAGATTGCAAAATTTTTGCAACGATATAGCCAATGATGACAGTGATTAAAGCGATGAGAGGTTCAATTGCCCACCCAAGCTGTTGCGGTAAAAAATCCGCCAATGATTGTTTGATGTTTTCCATAAGGGTCCTCCAGATTTACCCCAGCCCGTTATGGGCCTTTAAACGCATAGTCTGCGCTATAACCTAACAGGTAGAGGTTCGAAGCTAAACAGAATATGAACGATAATTTAGGATAGCCGTCAGGGAATATATCACTTAGACTGGGGTTATGCACAAAGTTCCGATAAAAAATAAATTTCTATTTAGTTTTACTTGCTTAACTGCTTTTGTTTTGATGGTGATGGCAATGTTGTACACGGCTTTAAACGGCGGTTAGCCCCTTGTCGGTTGCTGGCATATTAACGCGCTCAATTCTGAGCGGTGAATTGGCTGCGGATGATGCGCAAATGAAAGCGGCTGAAGCGCTGGACGGGTTACTGATTCGGCTTGATGTGCTTAATGAAAAACGCGGTCTGTTTTCGCGCCGTCCTGAAACTCCAAAGGGTCTGTATATGTGGGGCGGCGTTGGGCGCGGAAAATCCATGCTTATGGATTGGGTGTTTGATGCAGCCAAAGTGAGTTCCAAAAAACGTGTGCATTTTCATGGCTTTATGCTCGATGTTCATGCGCGCATTGGCGCGTGGCGAAAGCTGTCTAAATCAGAGCGCAAAGCCTCGCCGCATTATGTACGCAGCGCAGGGGATGACCCGATTGCGCCCGTCGCCAAAGCGATTGCCGCCGAGGCGAAGCTCCTGTGTTTTGATGAATTTCACGTCACCGATATCACGGATGCCATGATTCTCTCGCGCCTGTTCGAAGCGCTATGGGAACGCGGCGTTGTCGTTATCGCGACGTCTAATCGCCCGCCCGAAGACCTTTATAAAAACGGACTGAACCGCGCCCTGTTTGAACCCTTTATCGACATGATGCCTAAGCATTTGATTATTCACGAATTTGCGGGCGAGACGGATCACCGTTTGCGGCAGCTTACAGCCGCGCCCGTTTATTATACGCCGCTGAATAGGGCGGCGCAGGCAGGTATAGAGGCTGCGTGGAAACGTTTGATCGGAGCGGCGGTTCCGCGCGAGACGAGTCTGACCGTTCAGGGACGGGAGCTTGTGTTAAAACAAACCGCCGCAGGTACGGCCCGCACGACATTCACGCGCCTCTGTGCCGATACGCTCGGGGCGGCGGATTATCTGCGCCTGTCCCATGCGTTTCAAACCTTGATCCTAGAGGACGTCCCGCAGATGGGGCCGGAGAACCGCAACGAAGCCAAACGCTTTGTGACGTTGATTGATGCGCTCTATGAAACGCGTACGAAACTGATCATGAGCGCCGCCGTGGAGCCAGAGCGACTCTATGAAGACGGCACGGGCGCGTTTGAATTTGAACGCACGGTTTCGCGCCTGATGGAGATGCGCAGCACGGAATATCTCGCCGAACGCCGCAAAATGGGCGACACTGCGTAAAACACCTGTTTGCGCACATAAAACGCCTTAACTCCGTGTAAAAACGCCCTTTATCGCATTGCGACTCGGCGGCGCGCCCGCTAAGAGCAGGCATAACACAGCCTTATAGGAGATATTATGGCACGGGCAAAAATTGCGCTGATTGGCGCGGGTATGATTGGCGGAACACTGGCGCACATCGCGGCACGCGAAGAGCTTGGCGACGTCGTTCTGTTTGATATTTTCGAAGGCACAGCCAAGGGTAAAGCGCTTGATTTATGCGAAGCCTCACCTGTGTTTGGCAAAGATTGTAACCTTAAAGGCACAAACGATTACGCCGACATCGCAGGCGCAGATGTGTGCATCATTACGGCGGGTTTCCCGCGTAAACCGGGCATGAGCCGCGATGACCTCGTCGCGAAAAACTTGGGCGTTATCAAGCAGGTAGCCGAAGGTATCAAGCAATATGCCCCCAAAGCCTTTGTGATTTGTATCACGAATCCGCTCGACGCGATGGTTTGGGCGTTGCAGAAATTCTCTGGCCTACAACCGCGCAAAGTTGTCGGCATGGCCGGTGTTTTGGATAGCGCGCGTTTCCGTTGGTTCCTCGCCGAAGAATTTGGCGTGTCTGTCGAAGACGTTCACGCGTCAGTCCTCGGCGGCCACGGTGATACAATGGTGCCGCTTGTGCGTTATTCGACCGTCTCTGGCATCCCGCTGCCTGACATGATTAAGATGAAATGGACGACCCAAGAACGCATCGATGCTATCGTAGAGCGCACGCGTAAGGGCGGCGGCGAAATCGTTGGCCTTCTGGGGAATGGCTCGGCTTTCTACGCACCCGCAGAAAGCGCGATTGAAATGGCAACCAGCTATCTTCGTGATAAGAAACGCATTTTGCCATGCGCAGTGCGCCTGTCGGGTCAAATCGCAGGCGTTCGCGGTCTCTATGTTGGCGCGCCCGCTATGATCGGCGCGCGCGGCGTAGAGAAAGTCGTGAACCTTCGCCTGAATAAATCAGAGCGCGAAATGTTCATGCAGTCTGTTGCGGCCGTCGAAGGCCTCATCGCGGATTGCCAAAAAATGGAACCAGCACTGAAGGATTAATATCCTTTAGGCCTAAGCCAAATTTGGAATCGGTCCCCACATCTACCGATTTCAAAACGCCCCGCTCTGTCACAGAGCGGGGTTTTTTATGCGCCGTCCAAAAAAGACGCCGCCCCGCCAACACCCAGTTTTTTCTATCTGTGATATGAGGCGAATGCGCTCTGCAATCACAGGTCATACAGTATTCAACCACAGGTCACACAGCACAACCCAGAGTCATACAGCATTTTTACAGCATCCTTACAGCATTGATGCAGTATCCTTGCAGCACACGTACAGCATTGTGAACGCATCCTTGCAGCATAATGAACGTATTTTTACAGTATTTTGTGGAGGTGTGATTTTGCTATGAGAAAGCGTCGAGGTCATTCGCCTAAGCGTGTTGGTGAATTTTACAGCGTATGTCGTCTAATGGACATGAAATGTTTGACCTATGTTTAGGGTAATTCGAATGGATAGAAAATTTAAACCACTCGACCAAACTTTACCATTGTGAAAATATCCCCATAGCGAAGGCTCAGGTTTTTCTCGAAAAAAACTCTGAAGGCAAACGTTAGCTTGATAAAGCCCCAATCCAGTTCTTGTTGTAGACTAAAGTCGAATGGTGGATTTTAAGTTCTGAGCATCCTTCAATTCTCTTCAAAATTTTTTTTAACGAATTGAATAATGGCTTCGGCATCCAGGGGCTTATAGTAATTCGTTCAATACAATTAAGGCTGATGGTAAAGCTCTTTGCTTTTATCTCATTTTCTTTATCTTCATATGTAAGTCGGTATTCGCCCTCATCCTGATAGGGCAATCTTTTTATAAACGGTAAATCACTGATTTTCCACTGCGCCGTTCCGCTATTTGGAATTTTTCGGTATTGTACATTGGAATGAGAAAAATTTGGCACATCAAGAAAATGGTTCAACAACTTTTCTTTATTGAACTCTATTCTTACACCGTCACTGCGCCCAGAAAATATACTCCAATGGTGATATGTTTCACTAGCTTCCGTTAAGCAAAGTGCCAAGAATGATTTGAGTCCTCGCACTTCCTTATACTTTTTCATGTAAGCGGTATCGTTTTTATCATCCCAAGTTTGAGGGTCCAGAAGAGTTAGGTGCTCATTGAGTAATAAGTCTATAAGTGCCGCGCTATTTGTATAACGATAAAGTCGGTTTCCATTAGGGCTTCTAGACATATATTTCTCTATAAATTTCAATACATACTAACAGCTTTTCACTCATTGTCTAACGTCTGCAATGCCTCCTCAGCCAACCTCATTTAGATGGAATTTAATATATCAATAAATTTGAGGTAGTTTTTAACACTCTTGCAAACAAAAGACCGCCCCAAATTGAGGCGGTCTTTTTCTTGTTTTCTGTGGGTGGTTTATTCCCCCTTCACCGCCGCGCTACCACCATACCAATTCACGTTTCGAGTTAGGTACATCGTGCCAGCGATGGCGACGAAGCTGGCGAGGGCGCCGACGAGGAGGGCGAAGTCTTCGATGCGCATGAGCACGAAGAGAAGTCCGTAGACGCCTGCGAATATTGCGCCTGCTTGGAGGGCATATTTGCGGCCTCCGAAAACGGCCCCCGCATAGCCCGCTGTGGCGATGATCGTCGCGCCCGCAGAGAGAGCAAAGGAGAGGGTAAATCCGAAGTGCTCTGTCATCGCGAGGAGCAGCAGATAAAAGATCGATTGCGCCAATCCAATCAGCACATATTGCGCCGCATGAACGCGCACGCCCAGCAAAACTTCGAGCAGGAAATACGTCAAAAAGACAAGCCCGATAAACATCACCGCATATTTCAGGGCGCGGTTGACGGTCTGATACGGGTCCACGAGCTGCACGAGGCTGACTGAGATTTTCTTATGCCCCAGACCGCTGTTCATTAAATCTTGGACCGTGCCTGCGCCTGGAATGCCGCGCGCGAGGAAGGGCACGCTCCAGCTCGCGGTAAAGCCCGCGTCTGTGATTTCGCGTTCGGTCGGCGGGAAGGTGCCGATGAAACCAGGGTGCGGCCAATCGGAGCTTAGGCTCGCTTTGGAGGTTTTCGCGAAGGGCACAATCGAAAGCTGTCCCGCGCCGTTAATCGGGAGCTGCGTCGTGAATGTGATCGGCCCGCCCGCTTCTATTAAATCGCCGATGGAGACTTGCATGAATTGCAATCCCATGCGCGGCGAGAGGCTCATTTCCGCGCGGTAATGTGTGGTGAATTTATTGGGTTTGAACTCGGGTGAAAATTGCAGGCCATTATAGGCAGGTTCAAATTTACGCGGCTTGCCGTTACCCGTTTTCAGGAACACATCATCCCGCAGGCCTTGGACATTGGAAATACCGACCATGACTTTGGCGGCGGCCCAGTCTATGTCTTGCGCTGGGAACTGCGCGCCTGATTTATGGATGTCAAATTCGGCGGTGAAATTGGCGGCGGTTTTATAGGTCGTGACTTTATAAAGCGAGCGACGTTTTGTTTCGGTTTTTAGGTCTTCAATGGTGACGTTTCCGTTTTCGGCAAAGATCACATATTCGCCTGTGGTTTTTATATAGCCCGCCGAATTGAGCGTGCGGTAAGGCACAACAATCACTGGGCCCATAATGCTCTGCTCTCCGCCGTAACGTTTGCTGACCTCGCTGACGACGTCCTGCGCGCGGCCGGCCCGTTCGAACGAGACATAGGAAATAAACAGCGCCGGAATGCCCATGGCAATCACCAAAACGCAGATCATCAAAAGCTTAAGGCCGAGCGACCGTCCGCCCGCACGGTTTTTCATCGGGCTAGGGAATTGTGGTGTGTTCATGATGTTCTCCATCTCTCTATCATAAGAGAGCGGAGCTAGGCCCAGATTAAGGCGGGAATGTGGGCAAAACGGGGTGTTTTAGGGATAGGACGTTAAACCCAGCCTGCCTCTTTGACGAGTTTCGCGCCGCTTCGGCTAACGGGGACGATTTGATCGCTTTTAAGGGTAAGCAAAATTTTGCCGTCTTTGCGTTTAGCGCTCTCGACGCCGGTTTCGGCGACCCACCAAGAGCGGTGAGTTTGCACGCCGCGCAGGGGTTCTGTCTCTGTGATAGCATCGGATAGGCGCATAAGAATCATGTCCTGCCCCGCAGCGGTAAAGACTCTTACGTAATGATCTTCGGCCGATAATGCATAGATGTCGGCACTCCGGAGCTTGGGTTGTAAGCGGCCGTAAATTTTGGCGCGTTTGAGTTCTGGATTGTGTGTGAGAACTTCGGCGGAGCGCGTATCGCTAGAGAGCGTATCACCAGAACGCCGCAAGAGCGCGCCAACGGAAGAAATGACCATGGATACAAACCAAATGTAAAACAAAATAAGCAGCGCGATATTTATATTTGCGGGCCGGTGCAGAAAAAACAAAAATGGCGCAAGGCATGCCGTTGCCCCAAAGGATTGAATGATGGCGTAGCCGAGGTGCGAAATTTTCTGACTTGCTTTATTAGCCATCCATCCCGCTATTCCTGCGCCGAGGCCGCCCGCGACACACATGCCAACCCAATAGATCAGACGTCCCAAAAGCGGGAAGGCCCCCGTGCCGAATGGCGCAAGGACAGCGAGTACAAGCCCCGCCAAGCCGGAGGTTATAAAGAGCTGCGCAATTGGATGTTGATATGGTTTTATGCCGTGCCTCCCTTAACGTTGTGCGTTCACGTATCGTGAACGGTAAACTGCCCGTTTTCAAGAGCTTGAAGGCGCATTTCACGAAGCAATTTGTCGTCTCGCGCATCGGCGCTGGCCCCGTCTTCATGAGCCTGCATGATGGGGGCATACAAAGATGATAGGAGACAAAATGAACTGGTATGTGCTTGAGAATATGAGCCTCGCAATTAAAATTCACTTGGCTGTGGCGGTGCTGGCTTTTGCCTTCGGAATTATGATGTGGGTGCGGCCTAAGGGAACACGCAGTCATAAAATATTGGGGCGGAGTTTTGTGGGCTTGATGATCATCACGGCGATCAGCGCGATCTTTATCCGCGAGATTAACAACGGTAGTTTTAGCTGGATTCACTTGTTCGTGCCGTTAACGCTCGTGGGGTCTTGGCAGGTGGTGAATAGCGCACGGCAAGGGCAGATCACAAAGCATAGAAAACATGTCAAAGGCCTGTTCTTTGGCGCGCTCCTCATCCCTGGTTTCTTTGCCTTCATGCCGGGCCGTCATCTCTGGGCATTTTTCTTTAGCGCGGTGGGCGGGTAGACGCCTGTAGTTAAGTCCTTCATGTGCTTATTTCCCTCTAAAAACCTCTTTTCCCCTGTTGCGCGCTTAAAACCCTCCGCTTATAGTCCGTATTAAGTATGAGGCTCCTATGGGGCCTCTTTTACTGAGAGAATTAAGCAGAGAGGCGTTGGGAGCCTAGCTCCGACCGACATTTACATGAATATACACGAATATCAGGGCAAAGCCGTCCTTAAAGAAATCGGCGCGCCGGTTTCTAAGGGCATCGCCATTTTCAGTGCTGATGAAGCCAAAGCCGCCGCCGAAGAATTGGGCGGGCCGTTATGGGTTGTGAAATCACAAATTCACGCGGGCGGACGCGGTAAAGGTACATTTATCGGCGCGCCAGCAGACGCCAAAGGCGGCGTACGCCTCGCGTTCTCTGTTGATGAAGTTGTTCAAAACGCCAAAGAAATGCTCGGCGAATATCTTGTGACGGAGCAAACGAGCGACGAAGGTAAACAGGTTAACCGCCTTTATATCGAACATGGCTCTGATATCGAAACAGAGCTTTATATCTCTATCATCATCAACCGCGAAACGTCTCGCGTATCCTTCATCGCCTCGACTGAGGGCGGAATGGACATCGAAGCCGTCGCGCATGACACACCTGAAAAAGTGATCAGCTTTGACGTGGATCCTGCGACGGGCTTCATGCCGCATCATGGCCGTACATTGTCGCGCGCGCTTGGTCTGTCGGGTGATTTGGCGAAACAAGCCAATAAATTGGGCCGCACGCTTTATAATGGCTTCCTGTCCAAAGACATGAGCATGCTTGAGATTAATCCGCTGATCGTGACGGAAGATAAGCGTCTGCATTGTCTGGACGCGAAAATCAGCTTTGATGAAAACGCGCTTTTCCGTCACCCTGATGTGATGGAACTTCGCGACATCACCGAAGAAGATGAAAAAGAAACAGAAGCTAAAAAGTTTGATTTGGCGTATGTTGCGCTCGACGGCAACATTGGCTGCATGGTCAATGGCGCGGGTCTTGCGATGTCGACGATGGATATCATCAAGCTTTACGGCGCAGAGCCAGCAAACTTCCTCGACGTAGGCGGCGGCGCGACGAAAGAAAACATTGTTGCGGCGTTTAAAATCCTCACGTCTGATGCAAAAGTCGAAGGCATTTTGATCAATATTTTTGGCGGCATCATGAAATGTGATGTCATCGCGCAGGGTACTGTGGACGCCGTTAAAGAAGTGGGCCTTCAAGTGCCGCTCGTTGTGCGCCTCGAAGGTACAAACGTCGAAGCCGGTAAAAAAATCATCAACGAATCCGGTCTGAACGTCATCGCGGCGGACGACCTTGACGACGCCGCACAGAAAATTGTTGCGGCAGTTGGAGCGTAAAACATGTCAGTCTTAATTAACAAAGATACCAAAGTTATCACGCAGGGCATGACGGGTAAAACCGGCACGTTCCACACAGAGCAAGCCCTTGCCTATGGCACGAAAATGGTTGCTGGCGTTACGCCGGGCAAAGGCGGAACAGATCACTTGGGTCTGCCGAATTATAACTCTGTGCACGAAGCCAAGCATGCGACAGGCGCGACAGCCTCTGTTGTCTATGTGCCGCCGCCCTTCGCAGCCGATTCAATCCTTGAAGCTATCGATGCCGAAATGGAGCTTATCATTGCGATCACTGAAGGCATTCCTGTCACAGATATGATCCCGGTTAAGCGTGCACTTGTCGGTAGCAAGTCACGTCTCATTGGGCCAAATTGCCCGGGCGTTTTGACCCCTGAAGAATGTAAGATCGGCATTATGCCCGGTAAGATTTTCCAAAAAGGGACTTGCGGCGTTGTTTCGCGTTCTGGGACGCTGACGTATGAAGCGGTTTATCAAACAACTCAAGTTGGCCTTGGCCAAACAACGGCCATCGGTATTGGCGGTGACCCGATTAACGGCACGAACTTTATTGATTGTCTTGAACTCTTCCTTAACGATGATGACACAAAACAAATTATCATGATTGGCGAAATTGGCGGTAGCGCTGAGGAAGAAGCTGCGGAGTATATTACGCATATGGCCAAAAAAGGTATCAAAAAGCCTATGGTTGGCTTTATTGCTGGGCGTACAGCGCCTCCTGGACGTACAATGGGCCATGCTGGCGCGATTGTATCAGGCGGCAAAGGCGGCGCAGAAGATAAAATTGCAGCTATGGAAGCTGCGGGCATTCGGGTGTCTCCATCCCCCGCAAAGCTTGGCATTACAATGATGGACGTCCTTAAGGGATAAACATATGGCCGCAACGCCAAAAGCGATGAAACCTCGATCAGACGCCAATCAGGCGATGATCGATACGCTGTTTTTAGATGGGGCGAATGCGGCCTATCTGGAACAAATGCAGGCGCGTTATATGGCCAATCCGGCCAGCGTTGACCCTAGTTGGCAAGCCTACTTCGCCGGTCTCGGCGAAGAGGCCGCACTGGCGAAACGAACGGCCGAGGGGCCTGCGTGGAAACGTGCCGATTGGCCCGTTGACGCGCAAGGCGAACTTACAGCGGCGCTTACGGGTGATTGGGGGGCAGGCGATGACGTCGTGGCCTCCAAGGTTGCGGCGCGTAACCCAAGCGCGTCGGCGGAAGATATCCGCAACGCGACAAAAGACAGTCTTCGCGCGCTAATGCTGATACGGGCCTACCGTATGCGCGGGCACATGATAGCTAATCTTGACCCGCTATCTTTAAATGAAAAAGATCCGCACCCAGAGCTTCGCCCGGATAGCTATGGTTTTACAGCCGATGATTATGACCGCGATATTTTCATCGACGGTGTTTTGGGGCTAGAGACGGCGTCTCTTCGTCAAATTCTACATATTTTGCAGCGCACCTATTGCTCGACATTCGGCGTACAGTTTACGCACGTTTCTGATCCGGCGGAGAAACGCTGGATCCAAGAACGTATTGAAGGGCCAGATAAAGAAATCTCATTCTCGCCTGAGGGCCGCAAAGCGATCCTCGCGAAATTGATTGAGGCAGAACAGTTCGAACAACTGATTCACCGCCGTTATCCCGGCACGAAACGGTTTGGCCTTGATGGCGGCGAAGCGCTATTACCTGCGCTAGAGCAGATTATTAAACGCGGCGGCGCATTGGGGCTTAAGGACATTAACTTTGGTATGCCGCACCGGGGGCGTCTGAACGTTCTCGCGGCGATTATGGAAAAGCCTTACAGCGCGATTTTCCATGAATTTTTAGGCGGTGATACAACGGGCGCGGGCCAGTTCAGCTCAGGGGATGTGAAATATCACCTCGGCGCCAGTTCCGACCGCAGCTTTGATGGTAACTCAGTGCATTTGTCACTCGCTCCAAACCCCTCCCACCTTGAGGCCGTAGACCCTGTCGTGATCGGCAAAGCCCGCGCCAAGCAACAAATGATGAGCGGCACATATGAGAGTGTCGACCTGCAAGCGGTTGCTGCGGTTCTTTTGCATGGCGACGCTGCTTTTGCGGGCCAAGGCATGGTCTCTGAATGTCTCGCGATGTCGGGGCTTAAGGGGTATCAGATCGGCGGCACGATACATGTGATTGTGAACAATCAAATTGGCTTTACAACAAGCCCATCTTATTCGCGTTCTGGGCCTTATGCTTCTGATATCGCGCTTATGGTTGAAACACCGATTTTCCACGTTAATGCCGATGACCCCGAAGCGGTTGTCTATGCTGCGCGTATCGCAACAGAATACCGCCAAAAATTTGGCAAAGACGTTGTCATTGATATGATTTGCTATCGCCGCTACGGCCATAATGAAGGTGATGATCCGTCCTTTACCCAGCCTATCATGTATAAAAAAATCAAAGGGCAACCCAGTACACGTGAAATCTACGGGCAGCGCCTTGTTGATAATGGGACGCTTACGCAAGCTGAATATGATGACATGTTTGCGACGTTTAAAACGTTCCTTGAATCAGAATTTGATAAGGCAACGGAATATAAATCCGAAGAGCCAGATTGGCTGCAAGGGGTTTGGTCTGGACTATCTTTGCCAAGCGAAGATGATAAACGCCGCGGTGATACCTCTATTCCCATAGAGACCCTTGATATGATTGGGCACGCGATTACGCGTATTCCAAATGATAGTAACCCGCACCGCACCCTTAAAAAGCTGATTGATCAACGCCGTGCGCGCGTTGAAAAACGCCGCGATATTGATTGGGGTCTCGCCGAGCATCTGGCGTTTGGTTCCCTTTTGGTAGAAGGGCATCCTGTGCGGTTGTCCGGTCAAGATTGTGGTCGGGGAACGTTCTCCCACCGTCATTCGCGCATCGTCAACCAAGTCACTGAAGATCGCTATGTGCCGCTGAATAATATCTCAGAGGGTCAAGAATATTATCAAGTCATCGATAGCCTTCTGTCCGAAGAAGCAGTTCTTGGGTTTGAATATGGGTTTTCAATCACAGCGCCCGAAGCGTTGACGATTTGGGAAGCGCAATTTGGTGATTTCGCTAATGGGGCGCAGGTGATCTTTGATCAATTTATCTCAAGTGCTGAACAAAAATGGCTGCGTATGTCGGGCCTCGTTGTGATGCTGCCACATGGGTATGAAGGCCAAGGACCGGAGCATAGCTCTGCCCGCCTTGAACGTTACCTACAGCTTTGCGCCGAAGACAATATGCAGGTCGCGAACTGTACAACGCCCGCGAACTATTTCCATATTTTGCGCCGCCAAGTGCACCGCAATTTCCGTAAACCGCTCATTTTGATGACGCCGAAATCATTGCTGCGTCATAAGCTTTGCGTTTCTACGTTTGAGGAAATGGGCCCGGGAAGTTTCTTCCACCGTGTCCTATGGGATGACGCGCAATATAATCCTGATATGTGCAAGATTAGTTTGGCCGCGGATGATAAGATCAAGAAGGTGATCTTATGCTCGGGTAAAGTTTATTTCGACCTCATAGAAGAGCGGGATAAACGCGGTATTTCAGACACATATATTCTACGTGTTGAGCAGCTCTATCCGTATCCGCGATCAGCGATGGCCGAAGAGCTTAAGCGTTTTAAAGCGGCTGAAATGGTTTGGGTTCAAGAAGAGCCGAAAAACATGGGTGCGTGGAGCTTTATTGAGCCGCATATTGAAGAGAGCCTAACGGAGTTGGGCGCGAAACACAGCCGCGCGCGCTATGTTGGCCGCAAAGCCAGTGCTTCAACCGCGACTGGACTAGCCGCCCGCCATAAGGCAGAAGTACAACAATTATTTGATGAGGCGTTTGCGTAAAGCAAGCCACCTCATAATTAAGTCAGGATAGAGTCATGACAGATATCACAGTCCCAAATGTCGGCGAAAGCGTCTCCGAAGTTACTATCGCAACGTGGTTTAAACAGGTCGGCGACAGCGTCAAAAAAGACGAACCGCTAGTGGAACTGGAAACAGACAAAGCCGCGCAGGAACTCGTCTCGCCTGAAGATGGTGTTTTGGAAGAAATTCTTGTGGCCGAAGGCGATAATGCCGATGTCGGCGCGCTAATTGCGCGCCTTAAGGCGGGCGCTGCGTCGTCAACATCTGAAACGAAAACTGAAGCGGCTCCAACGGCTTCTGCGGAGGCCGCTGCGCCAACGGCGTCTACGTCTGCCGAGGGTAAATCACCTATGCCGTCCGCGTCGCGCGTGATTGCAGAAAACGGTTTGGATGCAGGCTCGATTGCGGGTACTGGCAAAGACGGCCGTATCACCAAAGGTGACGCACTAGCCGCCAAAGCTAACCCAACCGCGAAAGCACCTGCTGCGCCGTCTGCGCCGCGCGAAACCGGAGAGCGTGAAGAACGCGTACGCATGACGCGTATCCGCCAGACAATCGCCCGCCGTCTTAAAGACGCGCAAAATACCGCCGCTATGCTTACCACTTATAATGAAGCGGACATGAGCAACATCATGGCGATGCGCAGTCAATATAAAGAAATTTTCATTAAGAAACACGGCACAAAGTTGGGTTTCATGAGCTTCTTTGTCAAAGCCTGTGTTCAAGCCCTTAAAGACGTTCCAAACGTAAATGCCGAAATTGATGGCACGGATATCATTTACAAAAATTATTATGATATCAGTATTGCTGTGGGTACGGATAAAGGTCTTGTGGTTCCTGTCCTGCGTGATTGCGATACGCTTAGTCTCGGCGGCATTGAAAAAGGTATTGGTGCGCTGGGTAAAAAGGCACGCGACGGTCAACTCTCAATGGATGATATGAGCGGCGGAACCTTTACGATTTCAAATGGCGGCGTGTACGGATCATTGATGTCTTCGCCAATTTTGAACCCACCGCAATCTGGCATTTTGGGCATGCATAAGATCGAAAAGCGCGCGGTTGTGGTCAATGACGAAATCGTCATTCGCCCGATGATGTATCTTGCGCTCTCATATGATCACCGCATTGTTGATGGCAAAGAAGCCGTCACATTCCTTGTACGCGTGAAAGAATGCCTCGAAGATCCAGAGCGTATGCTGCTTGATCTCTAGAATAAAACGACATTTTAGTGCAATTTAAGGGGGCTGGACAGGCCCCTTTTTTTACGTCAGTTTTCTTCCATAAAAATAAAGGGAGAGAATTATGTCTGATATGAATAGAACGCCAGCCCTCTTTTGGGTCATTTCCGTCATTGCGCTTTTTTGGAATGCCATGGGCGTTGCGGCCTATATTGGCATGACGCAAATGACGCCCGAGATGGCGGCCGAAGGATATGGTCAAGAATTTGCGGATATGTTTGCGGCAAAACCGGCGTGGGCTACGGGCGCATTTGCAATAGCCGTTTTTGCCGGATTACTAGGCAGTATTTGCCTTCTTGCCCGAAAGACGTGGGCGACGGCTTTGTTTGTAATCTCATTTATTGGTGTCGTGGTTCACGATATTTGGGGGGTTATGGCCGGAACATTATCGGTTGTTGGTACATTTGATAAAATCATGACGGTTGCTGTGATTGTCATAGCCGTTTTCCTTATTTGGTTTGCGCGCAAGAAAACCGCTATGGGTATTTTAAAATAAAATAAGTATTGGAACGTATAAGGGGATCGATATGAGTGACGAAAAAAAACCTTCAATTTTTTATTGGCTTTTATTTTGGGGGCTGGCCCTGCTGTTTTTAGCTTGGAACGCTTTTGGTTGTTACCTCTACATAATGGATCAAACCATGACGGACGCCGCCTATATTGAATTATATGGCGCAGATATGGCCAATGTCCGCGCGAAATATCCTGTGTGGTCAACGGCGGCTTATGCCACCGCTGTGTGGGGCGGGCTTCTCGCCGCATTAATGCTTATCTTGCGCAAAGGTCTTGCGGTGCTGCTCTTTGTCCTGTCACTTGTGGCGGCAATCGTTAGCTTTGTTTGGGGACTAACAAATGAAGAGGCTCTAGCGGCCGCAGGCGAAACAGCATGGGTCATGCCCGCAATTGTTGTCGGGCTTGGCCTGTTCGAAGTTGTATGGTCGGCTATTCAGAAACGAAAAGGGACTATCGGCTAAACTATCAAGTCAATCACACACGCCCCGTCTATGGCGGGGTTTTGTTTGTTTCATCATGCATCAATAGACATTGACCCATATGCGCTCTGGGCGTAAGTCATGCGCGACTTAATTCACGGAGTTTATCATGTCGGATACCTATGACGTAATCGTAATTGGCGGCGGACCGGGGGGCTATAATTGCGCCATCCGCGCGGGGCAACTTGGCCTGAAAGTGGCCTGTGTGGAAACGCGCAAAACGCTCGGCGGGACATGTCTGAACGTTGGCTGTATCCCGTCCAAAGCCCTGCTTCATGCCACCGAAATGCTCGAAACCGCGCAAAAAGATTTCGCGGGCATGGGTATCAAAACAGGTGAGGTCACGCATGATCTGCCCGCTATGATGGTGAGCAAAGAAAAAACCGTAGATGGCCTGACGCAGGGCATCGCGTTCCTATTCAAGAAAAACAAAGTCGACCACATCGAAGGTTTCGGGAAAATCATCGATGCGGGAACGGTTGATGTTGACGGTAAGAAATTAAAAACGAAAAATATCGTGATTGCGACAGGCTCCGAAGTCGCGACGCTTCCCGGCATTGAAATTGACGAGCAGCAAATTGTATCCTCAACAGGCGCGCTTGAGCTTAAATCCGTACCGGAAAAAATGCTCGTCATTGGCGGCGGCGTGATCGGCCTTGAATTGGGTTCTGTTTGGCGTCGTCTCGGCGCGGAAGTCACTGTTGTCGAATATCTCGATCACATCATGCCGGGCATGGACGGCGAAGTCCAAAAGCAAGCGTTGCGCGTGTTCAAGAAACAAAAAATGAAATTTGAACTCGGCCGTAAAGTGACAGGCGTGACCAAGGAGGGCTCTGGCCTGAAAGTGACGACCGAAGCCAGTGCAGGCGGCAAAGAAAAAACACTCGACACGGATGTCGTGCTGGTTTGTATCGGTCGCCGCCCGTTCACTAATGGTCTCGGCTTAGAGGGTGCAGGCGTCGCCACCGATAAGCGCGGCTTCATTGAAACAAATCACTATAAAACAAATATCGCGGGTATCTGGGCGGTTGGCGACTGCACGCACGGCCCCATGCTTGCGCATAAAGCCGAAGACGAAGGCGTCGCAGTTTCTGAATTGATTGCGGGCAAAGCGGGCCATGTGAATTATGACGTCATTCCAGGCGTGGTCTACACAGCGCCTGAAATCGCCAGCGTCGGCAAAACCGAAGAAGAGCTAAAGGCCGCTGGCACGCCCTATAAGAAAGGGAAATTCCCTTTCACGGCCAACAGCCGCGCCCGCGCCAATCATCAAACGGACGGCTTTGTGAAAATCCTCGCCCATGCTGAAACGGATGAAATCCTCGGCGCGCATATGATCGGCGCACATGTCGGCGATTTGATTGCCGAGGTTTGCGTCGCGATGGAATTCCGCGCAGCATCCGAGGATATAGCCCGCACCTGCCACGCCCACCCGACGATTTCAGAGGCTGTCCGCCAGGCGGCAATGGACGTCGAAGGTTGGACCATGCAAATGTAGCGAGGGACGGATGTAGCAAACCCGGTATCACTACGGCAAAGTATGCGGGGATTATACCCATGTTTGTTGAGATAACTGACCTTGTTATTCGGTTGCCCGCCTTGGGCATATTGGGGCTGTTATTCTGCGTGATGTGGAAACAAAGAGGTCACAGTCTTGCTGTGAAACTTGCATTGGCGTTGATTGCCTCTGTTTTTTTCCTCACGCTCTCTAACTCGACACTTTTTCCGGACGTTACCGCCCCGCAGCGCATCGTGTTACGCTTGCTTGACGCGCCCAATGTTGTTTTTCTGTGGCTGTTTGTCCGTAGTCTTTTCGAAGACCGGTTTAAAATCACAAACTGGGACTACGCAATTGGCGGGATCTATATTGCGCTTATGGTGTGGGAGCGTTTGGGCGAAGC
>JBMYWT010000024.1:0-36395 GCA_049607665.1 Maricaulaceae bacterium | reverse complement strand
CCGACAGCTCCGCCCCCAGCGAATAATAGGGCACGCGAAACACCGTCAACGCCACGCGCACAAGCACCGCAAATCCTGTCATCCAAAGGAACAGTCCCATCGTCCCCAGACCCGCTGGCGGGCTAAAGAGGAGGGTGAGCGCCAGCCCCGACGGGATGATTGAATAGGCCATAAAAATATGGCGGCGGCCCCATTTCTTAGAGCGGTAATTATCCGTGATCTGCCCCATGAGCGGATCGGAAATGGCGTCCACAATAAGCGCAATGGACGAAGCGATCACCACAAGGAATTCAGAAACGCCCAAGAGATTAGTAAAAAAGAACAGGAAGAAAAAGTGAAAGAGCATATCCTTCACAGATGAAATCCCCTGCCCCATGCCATAAGCAATTTTCGTTGGGATCGAAACCTGACGTTTATTGATGATCTTTATGCCAGACATGGCGTTCCCCTCAATACTGCTGTTTCGCAGTTTGTAGCTTTATGCGGCTAGCGCGCAGTTTTTGTAAAGACGGCTTTTGAATTTCGGCTTTACTGCAACGCGCAAAACAGCCCGCAGAACAAGAGCGCAAGCTCGCCTTAATACCCCGTGAGGTGTTTATACACGCCGCGCGCATGACGCCCCAGCACCCGCACAGCGAGGTTTAGCATATGCGCGTCTGCGCCAATGCGGTGGAGCGTGCGCTGGCTATGCGCGGCTTTCCAGACCTTGGCCGCGACCTGCGCGGTTTCGATTTTAATGCCGAGCTTATCCACGGAGGGCGGCGTGGCGTTGGCCTCTGTCATCATCGGCGTTTTGACATAGGCGACCAAAATGGCGCTGACGTTAATGCCGTGGCGCGCCCATTCAATATTCATTGCCTCCGTAAAGCCGCGCACGAAAAACTTAGTCGCGGAATAGACCGCATGATCGGGCACGCCATATTCAGCGGAGGTCGAACTCATATTGATAATATGCCCGCGCTTCACCGCTTTCATAATCGGGAAAACAGCATTGCAGCCATTTAAAACGCCCTTGATATTCACATCCACCAAGAGCTCTTGCTGCGCGGGCGAGAGGCTCTCATGCGGCCCCATAAACAGGACACCTGCGCAGTTAAACAGCACGTCAATGGTTCCGCCAGTCGCCTTGGCAAACGTCTCTGTCATCGCCTGAACGCTCGCGGCGTCTGCGGCGTCAACGGCCAGCGGGATGATAAGATCGCCTAGCTCCGCTTTTAACGCCGTCACTGTGGCCAGACTAATATCCGCCGCCCCAACGCGCCAGCCTTTGCCCGCAAAGAGCTTCGCTGTCTCGCGGCCAATCCCAGAGCCTGCGCCCGTGATGAGGATAGATTTTTGCGCCATGATCTTTGCCTATTGCGCCGTGAATCCGCCGTCAATGACGAGCTCTGATCCCGTCATATAGCTGGATTCGTCTGAGGCTAAAAACACCACGCCATTGGCGATTTCTGAGGGCTCTCCGAAACGGTTCATCGGCGTCATCGCCAGGGCTTCGTCGACAAACCCTTCGGGCGCGAGCGGCACGGCGTCCATGACCATATCGGTCGGCACAAAGCCAGGATGCACGCTATTAACGCGAATGCCATAGCCCGCCTTCGCGCAGTAAATCGCCGCTGATTTCGTCAAAATACGCACAGCCCCCTTAGAGGCATTATAGGCAAAGGCGACGGGATTTCCGACGATGCCTTCGATGGAGGAAATATTGATAACAGAGCCGCCGCCGCTCTCCTTCATATGGCGCACCGCCGCTTGCGTGCCGAGGAAAACCGCGTCCATATTCACCGCTTGCGTTTTGCGCCAATCCGCATAGCTCGTGTCTTCAATCGTGCCGACCAGCGCGATGCCCGCATTATTCACCAGCACATTGGCCGCGCCAAATTCTGCCTGCGCATGAGCAAAGACCTCCGCCCAGCGCGCCTCGTCCGTAACGTCTTGCGTTAGGAACGCCGCCTTGCCGCCGCCCACCGTAATATCCGCCGCGACAGCCTCGCCCAGTTCGGCGCGTAAATCCGTTATCAGCACTGCCGCGCCTTCTGCCGCCATCGCGCGCGCGGTGGCTTCGCCAAGCCCTCTTGAGCCGCCTGTGATGATCGCCACTTTCCCCGTTAATCGCCCCATAACACTCTCCCCAAAATCACTTTAGCCCTATGCCGCCATCCATTTTTTAATCTCGTCCATCAACGCCAAATGGCCTTTGGACGGGCCGTCGCCACAGGCAAAGCCATGAAATTCATCATAGTGAAAAGACGCCGTTTCAACGCCCACCTCTTGCAGCTTTTTCGTAAACACAAAGCCCTCATCCCGCAGAGGATCCATTTGCGCCGTCATCATAAGCGTACGCGGCAGGCTCGCTAGCTCTTGGCTGCGCAGCGGATAAATACGCTCCAGCGCGGGGTCATTTGGGTTAGACCCTTTCAGATAATTATCCCAGAAAAACTGCATCAAATCATCGGTCAGGATTTGCCCCTTCACGCGCTCCTTATAGGATGGATATTCCGCCGCATAATGATCGGTGACGGGGTAGATGGAAATAATCCCCGCCAAGCGCCGCTTCAGCTCCTCCATCCCTAGGGCCGTGCAGAGCGCAAGGTTCGCTCCCGCGCTATCGCCCGCCAAAACTATCTGCCCATTGCTGGGGCCGTAAGCCGTCATATCCGCGCAAATCCCGCGCACCGCCGCGAGGCAATCATCATGGGCGGCAGGGTATGGATGTTCGGGGGCCAAGCGGTAATCCACCGAAACAACGCTGCATCCAGTTGCCGCGCTAAGTCCTGCGCAAAAGGGATGGTGCGTTTTGATATCGCCAATCACCCAACCCCCACCATGGAAGTAAACAATCAGCGGTTTCTCCGCCGCCGCGCCGCCAGCATGGTAGAGACGCGCTGCAACTTGGCTCGCCTCTCCTGTATTTGGCCCCGCAGCAATACTCACATCTGACCAATCCGCCTCAGAAATATGGCCGCGCCATGCCTTGCGGTTTGTGATCTTATAATAGTTCCGTAACACCCAAACTTTAATCGCGTTTAACATTCTATCTTCCTCGGTTAGGCCGCGTAAGTGACGGTTTGGAAATCCGCCATATCGGGCTGCTCATGCTCTTTGACCCATTGCTTCCACGCATAGGGCCAGCTTAGCGGGTCTCCGTCTTCGTCCAAATACCAGCTATCACAGCCCGTCACCCAGACCGTTTTGCCCATGCCTTTTTTAAGGTAGTCATTAAAGCGTTTCTGCGCCTCTACTGTGGCCATAACTTCGTCAAATTCGCCGTCGCGCCAGCGCTCTATCATCGCCATGATGTAATCCGTTTGCACTTCGCTCATGCGGATCACGCTAAAGTTTCCAATCGGCGTATTGGGGCCGAGCATGAGGAAAAAGTTCGGATAATCTGGCACGTAAACAGACCGGTAAGCTTGGACTTTTTTATCCCAAAGCGCCCCAATATCTTTGCCGTTTTTCCCGATCAATTTCATTGGGCGCATAAAGGCTCTCGGGTCAAATCCCGTCGCCATGACAACGACATCTAAATCGTGATGGGTTCCGTCGGCCATTTCAATGCCCGTTTTCGTAAACCCTTTTATGCCCGTCGTCTCGAGCTCAACATTGGGCATTTGAACGGCTTTGTAATAGCTCGTGTTCATGATGATCCGCTTGCAACCCATCTTATAATCAGGCGTAAGTTTCGCCCGCAGCTCTTTGTCTTTGACCGTGCGCAAATTGGCTTTGGACAAGGCCGTCATAATAAAATGAGAGATTTTTCCGCCCGTAACAGCGCGCGAGAAAATCCCGCCAACCGTAAAGGTAAAAAACGCCGCCGTGCGTGACATACGCTTTGGATTCTCGCGGCATTTCTGCTTCATTGTCTCGCTATAATTGCGGTCCATGATCGGGAATATCCATTGCGGCGTACGCTGAAACACGGTGAGCTTTTTCGCCATATCGGGCAAGGTCGTCACGAGCTGTGAGGATGTCGATCCCGTCCCGATAACGCCGACACTCTTGTCTGCCAAATCAATACTGTGATCCCATTGCGAGGTATGAAAGACAGCGCCCTGATAATCATCAAGCCCGTCAAATTGCGGCACAAATGGCTTGTGCAAAATCCCTGTCGCGCTGACGAGGAAATCAGCGGTGAACGTTTTTCCGCTCCCCGTTTTCACCGTCCATTTTCCGCGTTCATAGCGCGCCTCAGTGACTTCCTCGTTGAAACGCACCTTGGCCGTGACGCCATGTTTTTGCGACACGCGCTCAAAATAGGCTTGAATTTCACCGCCCTGCGCATAGCGGTGACTCCATTCGGGATTGCGCTCAAATTTATAGGTATAGAAATGCGCTGGCACATCACAAGCCACGCCAGGGTAAGTGTTTTCGCGCCACGTCCCGCCGACATTACCCGCTTTTTCCAAGATCGTGACGTCCGTAATCCCCTGCTCCCGCAGCTTAATCGCCACCAAAATGCCGCTCATCCCCGCACCGATGACCACCACAGATGGATTCCGTTTTTGTTTTTGCCCCATTCACACTCTCCCCTGAATTAATTGTCACGGCAGCAACCAAGGCTGTCAATATGAAACTTATGGCGCGCATATCATCACCATTTGACACTTATGCCTATCCACTCTACGGGGACGCTTAAATTCAAAGGCGCGGACGATCTGTCCCTTGCGAGCACTTCATGACATCATTTTTTGACCTTAATCTCTCCAAGCCTTTAAACGCGGCTCTGGAACATCTCGGTTACACCACCCCCACACCGATCCAAACGCAAGCCATTCCTATCGCTCTAAAGGGTCAAGATATCATGGGGATCGCCCAGACGGGTACAGGCAAGACGGCGGCCTTTGCCCTGCCCACGCTGGATCATTTGGTGCGCGAAGAACGCGATCCGCCCAAACGCGGCGCGCGGATTTTGGTCCTCGCCCCAACGCGCGAACTGGCCTCGCAAATCGCCGTTTCTTACCGTGAATATGGGCGTTCCATCCCAACCTTGCGCGTCTGCGTTATCTTTGGCGGCGTACCGATACAGCGCCAGATCAAAAAGATCGTTGCGGGCAATGACGTCATCGTCGCCACGCCGGGCCGCTTGATCGATTTGATCGAACGCAAAGATGTGCGCCTGTCTGAAGTCGAAGTCCTGATTCTAGATGAAGCCGATCAGATGATGGATATGGGCTTTATTCATGCCTTGCGCAAAATCGTGCCGATCCTCCCCAAAGAGCGCCAAACGCTGTTTTTCTCGGCCACGCTGTCGCCGCAAATTAAAAAACTCGCCGCGCAATTCCTGACCAACCCCGCCAGCGTCAGCGTCAGCCCCGCCAACAGCACGGCCGACAAAGTCACCCAATCTGTGATCTACGCGAGCGGCAAAGAGAAGCCTGACCTGCTCGCCCTCACCCTCTCTGATCCTGACGTTGAGCGCGCGCTTATATTCACCCGCACCAAGCACGGCGCCGACCGCGTCGCCAAACGCCTCACAGCGGCGGGAATGCCCGCCCTCGCCATTCACGGCAATAAGAGCCAAAACGCGCGGCAGCGTGCCCTGACAGCCTTTAAGGACGGAGATATCCGCCTGCTTGTCGCGACAGATGTGGCGGCGCGCGGCATTGACATTGGCGGCATCACCCATGTCATCAATTACGAAATTCCAAACGTACCCGAGCAATATGTCCACCGCATTGGCCGTACCGCCCGCGCCAATACATCAGGCCGCGCTATTGCTTTTGTCGCCGATGATGAGCGTCCGTATTTGAAGGATATTCAGAAGCTCCTAAAGGTGACGATCCCCGTCGAACCTTTGCCTGAGAATTTTTTGAAACAAGTCAAAGACCTCAAGGCCAATCCGCGCTTTACCGATGAGCTCCCCGATTATTTAAAGCCTGGCCCGAAGACGTCACCGAAAAACGGCAAAGGCAAACGTAAAAAGCCCAAGAAAACAGCCGAGCAACTTTTGCGCGAAGATAGCGAAGACCCTCAAAACGAAAAAGGCGCCCGTCCATCCCGTGGCCGTGACGGCAATCGTGGCGGCAATAGAAATAATAATCGCCGAAATGAAAGCCGCAATAATTCTGGCGAGCAAAAATCAGGCGGCTCAAAACAAGGCGAGAGACATCAAGGTGGTCAAAAGTCTGGCGGTTCAAAACAGGGCGGCCATAAACGTGCTGATAATCGCGGCGGCTCTAAACCTACTGGCAACAGAGATGGCAACAGAGGCGGCAACAAAAGTGGCAATCGTAACACGAACCGCAGCGGCAATCCAAATCGCGGCCCTAAAAAACCTCACCGCAAAGGCGGCGGAGGCGGCAGACCGCAAGGCTAATTTTATATGACTTACACAATCATTAAAGACAGGTCAGCCTTTGAAAGTTTCGTTGCGTGGCTACCAGAAATTGATGAAAACGAGGCTTATTATTTAACCCTGCTAGCCAGAAAAAAGTATCACGAAAGCGCTCTCAGTGACAAGTCAGCACTCAAACGGTTTGTAGCGACGTCAAAGTCATATTTAGTTCAAAAAGTTAATCAGCTCGAATTACCAAAAGGGCTTTATTTAAATAAAGCGGGGAACCCAATACACGAGGAAGCTCTCGCGCTTTACATTTCTGTAAATCCACGTGATTTAAAACTTGCTCAAAAAACACTTTTGAAACGTTTAGTCGACGTTGCCCTTGATCCGACAAACTTACAAAATCCAGCGGCTTTGGCTTTATCCGAAATACAAAAGTCTAAGAGCCGAGGTGTTTTTGTGGATTTCGATTTCGATATCAATGACGTTGAAATTCCACAAACGGCTGAGAAGATTAAGTCTATTATTGGGAAAGATGCGGTAAAGTTCTTGCGCACACGTGGTGGCTTTCATGCACTCGTAACTCCCAAAATTGCCGCACAAAACGGGCCAAAAAAATGGCATCAAGAGATTTCATCACTGGCGGGTTGCGATGTTGTTGGCGATAGCTTGATACCTGTTCCAGGTTCGTACCAAGGTGGTTTCACGCCATATTTTTTCTAAAATTAAGACCAGCCCGTTAGCCCTCTTCCCTTACCCGCGCGCGTAACGTCAAACCCATAGAGCCAGTCCATGCGCTTATGGACGATCATCGGCGCGGTGCGTCCTGCTAGCCACATGGGGCCGTAGGTTGCGAGCTGGCTTAGCGGGCTGCGTTTATGGAAGGTTTTCATATTCGCGCGAGAGCCCTTTTGCGCGCGGGCCGTGCGGGCCGTGCGGCGGGCTTGATAAGCTATGAGCGACGTTTCAACAGGGCGGCTCGCCTTTGATAATTCATCCGCGAGCGCCCAGCTATCCTCCACCGCCATCGCCGCGCCTTGCGCCAGAAACGGCAGCATCGGATGGGCCGCATCCCCCAAGAGCGCCGCGCGCCCGTCCGTCCATGTCGTCAGCGGCGCACGATCAAACAGCGCCCATTGATATAGATGCTCAGGCTTCACTGTATTTACAATACGGCTAATAATGGGATGCCAATTCGAAAAATCGGCCAAGAGCTGTTCTTTATCACCGCGTGCGCTCCAGCTCTCACTTTCCCACTCGGCTTGCTCAACAACTCCGACAAAATTCGCCAACTCACCACCGCGAAGCCTATATGTAACAGCATGCCGCCCCTTGCCGAACCAAGCGCAGGCCGTGGCCTTTGGTGCGTCATCTCCTAAAACATCAACAGGAACAACGGCGCGCCATGCAACATTGCCCGTAAAACGCGGTTTATCTGCCCCAAACATTTGCTCTCGAATAGACGACTTTATTCCATCTGCGCCTATTAAGACATCACCTTCCCACTGGTTTCCATCTTCAAGATGCATGGAAATTGAGTTGTCGGCCTGTGCGTAATGCGTAACCTTTGCCCCGAGCCGCAATGCCCCCGGAGAACGAGTCTCCAAAACCTGTCTTAACGTCGTTATATAATCTGCTCTGTGAATATGCAGATAAGGCGCCTTCCATTTTTTCTGCGCATATTCTGCCAAGGGAATGGAAAAAACAGACCGCCCGCTTTCGCCCATACGGGCTTCGATTGAATGCGGCGCAACCGCTTTTTCGCCAATTATATCAGCAATACCCAGCGCTAAAAACACCTTCATGGCATTGGGCGGTATTTGTATGCCTGCCCCAATGTCAGAGAATTGCTTGGCCTGCTCGAAAACCGTGACCTCATGCCCATAACGCAGACAGCACAAGGCCGCTGTTAGCCCGCCAATTCCGCCACCACTTATGAGAACTTTCATATCATACTCTCTTGGCGTCGTCCTTTGTGGTCTATATTTAAACGCGACGAAAAGCCTATTTCCGTCGTCTTGCTTTTGAAATTCTTATCTTATACCGAAGAGCCTATCAACTTGGCAGTTCCGCACATAGAACGCTATTTCACGGCAAGGATTTCTCATGACAAAACCACTCGAAGGTTACCGCATTATCGAACTCGCTGGAATTGGCCCTGGCCCTTATGCGGGACAGTTACTCGCCGATATGGGCGCAGAAATAATTTTGATTAACCGTCCTGGCCCTATGGCAAATATTCCAGCGATTTCTAATCGTGGTAAGAAAACGATGGTTCTTGATTTACGCAAACCCGAAGGTGTTGCGATCGTACTTGATCTTATAAAATCTGCGGATGTGTTATTCGAAGGCTTGCGCCCCGGCGTAACAGAGCGCCTTGGCCTAGGCCCAGACGCATGTCAGGCCGTTAATCCCAAGCTCATTTATGGCCGCATGACAGGTTGGGGTCAAAGCGGACCTTGGGCGAAAACAGCCGGGCATGATATTAATTACATTTCGATCACGGGCGCTCTTGGCGCTATGGGCGCGCCGGGCACGCCGCCTATGCCGCCCCTCAACCTTGTGGGCGATTACGGCGGGGGAACGATGTTCCTCGTCACAGGTATCCTAGCGGCTCTGTTAAAAGCAGAGAAAACGGGTAAAGGCGAAGTTGTTGACGCGGCCATGATCGACGGCGTGTCATCGCTTATGGGGATGTTCCATTCAATGGCCGGTATCGGACAATGGAACCCAGAGCGCGGCACCAACCTCTTAGATGGCGCAAAACCTTATTACCGCTGTTATGAAACATCAGACGGAAAATACATGGCCGTAGGGTGTATTGAACCGCAATTCTTCGCGATCATGCTCGACAAATTGGGTATCACGCCAGAAGCCTATGGCGGGCAAAATGATAAAAGCCAGTTTGAAGCACAATGCGCTTTGCTCGAAACGACTTTCGCACATAAATCACGTGATGAATGGGCTGAGATTTTTTACGGCACAGATGCCTGCGTCTCCCCTATTCTTACCTATGATGAAGCCGCTGATCATCCGCAAAATAAAGCGCGCGGCGGTCTTAAAAAACAAGGCAACTTCACGCATCCGCGTACAGCCCCTGTATTTATGAGTCAGATTGATGATGAACCGTTTCATATTCCGGGCGGAAATGATGATGCTGACGCCGTGTTAAAAGCGCTTGGTTATGATGACGCCAAAATTGAGAGCTTGCGCGCAGACGGCATTACGCCGGCTTAAACGCTAGCTACTTTTACAGATTGATAAGCCGAGAACAGGCGTTACTTTTTCCCACTTATCTTCATTTAATTGGGTGAAAGTTCCGCCTTTATATCGCGTTCCATCAATGATCGCCTCAGGAGACCTGAGCTCTAGTTTAAAACGGCTTTCATTGTAAATTTGAATTGGGTATTGGCCTTCTGTCGGCACGCCGTCTTGCATAGAAATGGTGAGCTTTTGCTCTCCATTTTCACCCGCAAAAATGGCTTCCTTTTTTTGCGATTGTGCAAACAATATAAAGTCTCTTCGCGCATCTGCGGTCCATATAAAGAGCCCACATTCATTTACAGCTAAGTCTCGAGGCGAGAGACCTGTAGCGGCACCCCCCGTTTGAACACTGGCGCGACTATCATTTACTGGCGCGGCTTTGTTTTCGGTTTCAGGCGATGTTGCGCACGCCGCCAATAAAGCGCCTACAGCCGCCGCCACACATAACTTATAAAACGATGTCATTGCCATCTTCCCGTTTCAACAAGCACATATTGATTACCGCGTTTCTCAAACCCCATATAAGGCAAGAACAATTGCATTTGCGCATTAGTCGTTGTTACAAACATTTCGGATTTATGCGATCCATCCGAAGATACGGTCAAAGACGTTTCTATTTTTTGAGTTCTGTCTTTTCCCGATAGCCGGCTAACAAGACTCCCGTTTTCACACGTTATTGGACCGACCAAAGCAGGGCCTGTCCATTGCCACAATGCCATATTGCGCTGCAAAACATCTGTCTTTGCTTCGCCCGAAGCCGCTTCGCACCTATCAGAAAATTTCAGACTTTCTAGTTGAATGTCGATATCGCCATTAACGCCGGCCAAGCGTCCATCAAAATCAGAAAAAAACATCAAAGGCAAAACTAGTTTTACGTTATTAACTTGCCCTATTTTCGCACTCCCCTTTAGCGCAGGTATGCCGTCTGTTTTGAAATGAAAAAAATCATCACCGCGCAACATTTCCCATACTGAAAGTTTCAAACTCAACGGCGGCATAGTTTGGCCCACTATAAGTCCATCCGTAACATGACCGTCCCATACGGTTCCCATATAGCTTACAGGGCCCGCAAGAGAATTTGGGATAAGCCTGGGTGCCACCCAAGCCAGCGGAAGATAAGTGATCGCAGCAATGGTGCCGCCCAAAACAGCCGCAAGCGTCGTTTTTACAAAACTCATTTCGTATTAGAATTCGCTATGGGCGCAAATGTAACTTGCGCAGAAATCAAATTATTGGCGCGTCTTTGCATTTGCACGCGTTCAATCTCCACGTCGTAACGCACCTCTACTGCATTTAAGAACGCTAGAATTTCTGGAGCCGAATTTTGTTCGAACCATGCCTGCAAGCTTTGTTCATTTCCGGGCTGTAAGCGCGCAATTGTTACGTTTTGTGCGGCCGCCATATTGATAAGCACAGCACGATTAAAAGCCTCCCTATTCGCGCGGCCCGTTGTGCCCAAATAAGGAACAGCGCGGCTTACTATATCATGATCGCGAACGGCGCTATTATAGCGCGTATTAACATCAGCCCGCATTGTAAAAGCAGGACGCAGCAAAAACTGCCAAAGCATGAAAACCCCAGCTAACGCTATTGCAATAAGAATTAAATATCTCTCGCGCGGCGATCTATTGCTCAATCCCATCATGGCCTTACCTTTAAGGATAGAACCGCATCACCAATCAGCGCGCCGCTTTGCTCTCTTACGCCGCCAGCCTTGAATATAGCGCCTGTTTGCAGCGCAGCTTGCTCTAACTGGCTTGTTGTTTCAAATGCTGGGTAAATAAGCCGAAGATGAAGTTGTTCTTGGGCATTATCATATTGGACTTTATCTACGATTAGGCCGTCAACAGGACGCACAGTTTCAACCAGAGCATGGGAGAGTGTTAAAAAACTGGCCCTAGATTGAGGCTTAGCCTTCATCGCCCGCGCCGCAGCAAGCGCCGGATTGGACGGTGCCGCCTCCCCGCTGGACTTGCTATAAAGCTGCGCGGTTTGTGACGTGATATAATCGATATGTTGACCTTTCGCCCTCAGAGACACGAAATACACTGACAACCCTGCAAGCCCCATCAAGCCAATTAAAACGGCTGCACGGCGCAGGCCTTTAGGGCTTACTCCCGAAAATGAACCGTCAAAAAGGGCTGAAAGAGACGCTTGTTTTGCAAATTCTCCTTGGCGTAAATTTATAGCGCCTTCAACATTTAGGTGCTCGTCAATAGCCTCAATCGAGACTTCCGAAAGATTAGCTTGCTCTGCCCACGCCAAGTCTTGCGTATATCCAAGTGCTCCCGGCATAATAATACGGTCAGAAAATTTCACTGGCCCATTTTGTGGATCGATGACATCAAAATCAGCTACAATGATATCAGGCTCTATCCCGGCATGGTTTAAGGCCGTTATAATAGACTTCAGCTTCTCTTTAGATACCACAGCCACACGCGAGTCATTATCCTGCCCCATAACAATATGGAGCGTATCCAGCGGAGCCGCCAACTCGCCTTCAATCGCAAACCCAGCCGCTGAAAGTTTTTCTTTTTCACGCATTTTAGGAAGGTCATGCTCGAACATACGAACACACTGCCCCGACAGTACGGTGCAAATCGTTTTACCTGCATATTGCGCGATATCGTTTTTTTCACTTACGCTTTGCGCAAGGTGATATACGCCATCCGTGTCAGTCCACATCCACGGGTCCTGCAGATCATCCCCTAGCCATATAAATGTATCCGCACTCATATTACAGGCTCTTTCAAAATCGGGCGGCGCGCCTCTTGGCCAACACGCCTGAAATTGCGCTTAATACCATTATCCGAAATTGTATATTCTAAAACCATTGTTCGCCTTGCTTGCCTATAAACGATCTCAGCTTCAACCCAAATATGCTCAGGCTTGAACGTTAAAGCGTCAAAATTAGCATTCACGAGACTTTCGCCTTCTAGCAGTGACGCATTCATAAGCTGTTCTACATTTTCATACCCTATCGCCGGGCGTGCCGTAATGAGCTGAATAGCTGTATTATAAAGCCCCTCATCTCCCAATAATGCCGTTAGCAAAGGTGCCTGCTGAGGGGAAAGCGTATTAATGTTCAGCGCCGCGCCCTCTGTCTGTTTTCGCGCGCAAAGATAAGGGCGTAGACGTTGGTATTTTTCTTCATCCATGCCCTCCAATGCCCGTATTTCCATAATGGTTGCAAAGGATGTATTTGCCGTTCTGTGAGCAACATCGCGTCCAAGGTAGACATAATCTTCCGCGCCATTTGGCAAGGTTTGACTATCGTCATCAATCCAATCTGCGGCAATCGATGTTTGGCGCGCGGCGGCGGAAGCGTCCCAACCTAACACCGTTAAAAGTACGCGGAACTGACGGCGACCGGGAGCATCCTTCAAAGCACCTAATGAAAAACATTGGCTACCATCGCGTATATTTAAGGACAGCACGCCGCCGTCGACAGGCAATGTGATTGGCGTATCTTGCATTAAAACCGCGTTTAATTGCTCAGCACTAGCTGCCCGTGTTTGCGTTGACAAATAGCTGTAAGCAAAATCTTCAAGACCGTAGCTATACCAATCGGCTTGCGCGTAATTTTGCATATTAATGGAGCGTTTAACCGCAAAGCGAACATCGTCCATAATTGCAACAGCTAATATCGCCATTAGGCTCATGACGAGTAATGTCGTTAAAAGGACAGCGCCTTCATCTTGCTGATTTGCGCTTTGACGTTTCATATTGAAACCTCAAAATACTGACTTAGGCGATCTCCATTTTCAAAATTCATAGTGAGTTTAATCGCATTTAAGAGGTTCAAATCTTGCTTTTTAGAAATAAATATTTGCGGCGATAATTGCTCTCCGGCCAAAAAATCAATGCGAATACTATTTAAATCACTGACCAATATACGTTCTTGCAGCTTTGTTTGCGGCGCTGGGTTTTCATGAACAAAAGAGCGGCGCTTTAAGGCCCCATTTTCAAACACATATGACACGCGCTGTAAGTCACCTCGCCTCTCAAGCCCCCCTGGGTTTTCGCGGCCACCGCGCGTAAACGTTAAAAGCGTTTCTGCCCCGCCTGAGAGCAAATAGACGTCGGGCGTTCCGTAGGCATCGCGCCCACGCCGCAAAACCAAATTCATCATGTCAGACTTAATCAAAGCCCGCGCAGTTTCAAGCATCTCGATGCCCTCTACGCGCTCTTGCATTTGAGTTTTGTTTCGGAGCGTACTGCTAAGGACTGTCATAGACGCTACCGATAATAGCGAAAATATAAACAGCGAGATCAGCATTTCAACAAGAGTAAAACCAGCATCCACTGTAGCAGTGTGTTTTGTCTTGGCGGTTTTCACGACGCTGTCTCGCGGTGCATAAATGCCGTACGCGACATGATAAGCTGCTCTCGTCCAAGACGCCGCACTTCGACATTGATTTGGTAAAATCCTGACACTTCCGTTTTTACCGTTTCAACGCGGTAGGTAAATTGCTTCGCCATATGTTGACTTTGACCGGATTGCGCACCTACGGCGAGGCGTGAATTACGGGCGATCACTAGCTGATTATCCGCCACAATGCCTGCCAGCATTTTATCATCAAGAACAGATATAGATTGCGCGCTTTGTGTGCCGGCATGACTAAGACCGATAATAGAGAGGCTGAACACTAATAACGCCGCGAGCACTTCTACGAGTGTAAAGCCTTTATCGTTTTTTACGCCGCGCATGATGTATCCATCAAGGCAACGCGCCCATCCCCATGACTCTCAAGGCACATGGCCCTCTCTGCACCCGTAAGGTTTAGCTGAAACGAGGGTGACAGGCCGGTGGGTTCAAAAACAACGATAGGAAAAAGCTCATCTGTAAGGTCGATATTTCTGCCATTTTTGGTCAAAGATACATCAATCAATTCGGGCCAGTTCATATTTCGCGCGAGAACCCATTGCTCCTCTTCAAAACCAAAAAAACCATAGCCCTCATTTGAAAACCCAACAGCAACAGACCGCCCCGTTATAAGACTATCCTGCGCGGCAATGTTAAGCTCTGCCAATAAAGATTGAGACAAGACTTCCTCAGCAGGTTTAGTCCTCGGCATTGTCAAAACAACAGCGCTCGACATAAGACCAATGATGACCAAAACAGTCATGACCTCAACAAGCGTAAACCCTTGCTCTTTGCCTTTGGATATGTGCCGTTTTAAACGCAGATTACGGCTCCCAATTTACGATGTCAGCCGCAAGGCCTTCTCCGCCAGGTTCTCCATCCGACCCGTAAGACAGAATATCAATGACACCGTTTTCTCCGGGGTACAGATAGACATAATCACGCCCCCAAGGATCCGTCGGTAAAAATTTAATATAGCCGCCTTTGCGGTAACGCTCCGAATTTCTTTCGCTATCTGGTATATTTTTCAAAGCAGCCAAACCTGCATCATCTGGCGGATAATCGAGCATGTCTAAACGGTACATTTCCGCCGCTTGCTCTAGGATGCGAATATCGGCTTTTGCCTTTTGCACCATGGCTTTATCTTGGCTAGGCAGGACGTTAATGACAACAAAGGTCGCGAGCAGACCAATAATGACCATGACAACCATGACCTCCACGAGGGTAAATCCATCCTCATTTTTTTTATGATGTTTCATGTTTTCCTTTCCGCCGAGCGCTGCGCCTAAAATGCTAATGTATTTAAACGCAGGATTGGTAAAAATATTGCGCCAATAATGAGCAATACAACCAAACTTAGTAAAATAATAATGAGAGGCTCGAGCAAACTCATAAATATATTTGTCGCGCTTTCGAATTCCCCTTCGAGATAATCCGCCGACTTTGAAAACATCAAAGCAACATTACCGCCGGCCTCTCCGCCCGCCACAAGCTGCGTTACCAAAGCTGGGAATACCTCGGTCTGTTTGAGCGCGGAACTAATCGAAGCCCCTTCCCGAATTTTAATATTTGCTTTCGCAACGGCTTGGTTCATCACTTTGTTTTTTAAGGTGTGACGCGCCGTCTCCATTGCCGCTAGGGACGGCGTTCCGCTTTCGATAAGACCAGAGACCGTTCGTGCAAACCGCGCCGCATTAAGATTGCGGCTAAGTCGCCCAATCAGAGGAAGACCCAAAATAAAATTATGCCACCGCAGCTTCACCGTATCTTTCGTCAGAGCGTATCTAAAACCAATGACAGCGAAAACAAAGGTCGCCGCCGCGATCAACCCGTAAGCCTTTAGCCATCCTGAAAAGGCAATAACGGCTTTTGTGAGCATAGGTAAATCTTGTCCAAAACTATCAAATTGTTCGACAACTTTCGGGACAACGAAAACCATCAAAATAGTTATAACACCCAATGCAACAACGCTAAGCACCATTGGATAAACTGTGGCCGCTAATATTTTCCGCCTTACGGCTTGGGCCGCTTCCATATCTTGCGCTAACCGCTCCAATACAGATGGCAGACGCCCAGACGTTTCGCCGGACGCTATCATAGCGGTGTAAAGCGGCGGGAAAGTTTTCGGATAGGCCTGCATCGCATCAGACAGACGCTCCCCTTCCAAAACGCGAGCGCGCGTATCTAAAAGAACCTGACGCATAGGCGAACGTTCAAATTGCAGTGCCGTGATTTTAAGCGCTTCTTCAATCGGCGTAGACGCGTCAATTAAGATCGCCAATTGCCGTGTTGTTTGCGTTACATCTTTTAGGCTTGTTTTTTTCTCAAATAAGCGGCTCGATGTGGATTTCGTTTTAGCTGCATTTACATCAATTGGCCGAAGCGCGCGGCCACGTAGAATATCACGGGCTTCACGTGGCGTCGTAGCCGCAACAGAACCTGAAAGGCGTTGCCCCATGCGGTCAATCGCAACGTAATCAAATGTTTCCATCAGTTTTCATCATCTGATTTAGCCCGGCACACACGCAGGACATCTTCGGAACTTGTTGCGCCACTTAAAACATGTTGCGCGCCACTTTGTAGTAAGGACCTGCGAGACTTAAAGACATGTGCGGCCATCTTTGCCTCGGACGCATTTTCGTGCACCATGGCCCGAAGTGCGTCATCCATCACCGCAATTTCATACAGACCTATTCGGCCAATATATCCAATATTATGACAAGCATCACATCCGGCCGCTTTGTAAAAAGGTGTGCGTGGTTTGGTTTTTATGCCCAGATAATCAAGTTCTTTACGCGTCGGCTCATAAGGCGTCTTACACGAGACGCATAACCTGCGAACCAACCTTTGCGCCGCAATAGCGGAAACCGTTGAAGCGAGCAAAAACGGTTCAATGCCCATGTCCCTAAGGCGCGTGATCGCGCCAATCGCAGAGTTGGTATGAACCGTAGATAGAACTAGATGCCCCGTAAGCGCGGCTTGTACCGCAATCTCAGCCGTTTCAGGATCACGGATCTCGCCGACCATCACGACATCTGGATCTTGGCGCAGGATAGCGCGGAGGCCCGCTGCAAAACTCATCCCGACTTGATTGTTCACCTGCGTTTGTCCAATGCCTTCCAACGCATATTCAACAGGATCTTCGACCGTAAGAATATTTCGCGTGCCATCACACAATCCGCTTACGGCGGCATAAAGCGTCGTCGTTTTACCCGAACCCGTTGGCCCTGTAACGAGGATAATCCCATTAGGTTTTTGCAATGCCGATTGAAACGCTTTTAGTTCTTCATCATCCATACCCAGGTCAGATAAATTCATCAAAGATTGTGTTTTTTCTAAAATCCGCATCACCACGCGCTCGCCATATTGTGAGGGCAAAGTTGATACGCGGACGTCCACCGCGCGCTCACCCAAATTCAGAGAAAACCGACCATCTTGCGGCACACGTTTCTTGGCAATATCGAGCTGCGCCATGACCTTTACGCGGCTTACCAGAACGGATGAGAGGCGCGGCGATAGCGACAACATATCCCGCAATGCGCCATCAATACGCGAACGTACAGTGAGGCGGTTTTCATAAGGTTCAATATGAATATCAGACGCCCGCAAACGAATGGCTTCTTGGAGAATGCCATTGATCAAACGGATAACAGGGGCGTCATTATCGCTATCAAGTAGATCAGATGTTCGCGGAAGATTATCCGCCAATGCATTTAAATCCTCAGGCACGTCAAGTGCCGTTGCCGCTGTTTCTGAAAGATCGCTTTGCGCATAAGTTTGTGCCAATAATGTCTCAAATTCTGCCGCTGTCACGTCTTTAATTTCAAGCGGCATATCAGCGACGCGGCGCGCTTCGAGGCAAGCCTCTAGGCTGGCATCCGAACGGCGAATAAGTGAAGGTACATCGCCCATTAAAAGCGTCGCCACCCCATATTGGCGCGCAAAACTATAAGATAGCTTTGCGGGTGGTATGACCGTCTCTTCTGGCATTACTTCGGTAGGAACTCATCGAGCTTTGATGTATCGCGCCCTGATTGAAGCCTATCTTGTTCGCGCATATATTCCATACGCTCTTGCGTTAGAGGCCGCGCATCTGCGCTACTGCGGATAATGGTCGGGCGCAGAAATACCATAAGGTTCGTGCGAACGCGTGATTTGCCTTTACTCTGAAAGAGTTTACCAACAACAGGTACATCACCAAGAAGTGGCACTTTGTCGAAATTGATTTGCTCATCATCTTTGATCAAACCGCCAAGAACAATAATCTCGCCGTCATTTGCCAAAACAGTCGTTTCAATCTCACGCTTATTCGTAATGAAGTCAGATGCCGCATTTGTGATCGCGCCTGCAATAGAGGACACTTCCTGTTTGATTGCCAAGCGGATCACATCGCCTTCGCTAATATGCGGAAGCACATCAAGTTTGATACCTACTTCTTTGCGTTCAAACGTACGAAACGGATTGACGTTGCTGCCCCCAAGGCTTTCACCTGTTGTGATTGGAATTTCTTGGCCCACAAGGAATGTCGCTGGAACATTGTCCAATGTCGTAACGAATGGCGTTGAAAGAATATTAGAATTCACATCTTTCTCAATTGCATTGACAATAACAGAGAAAAATGTGTCTCCGCTGGTTACGGCACCGCCAATCGATCCACCTTGCAGTCCAAGGAGTGAATTTAGCGCCGATGTTTCAAGGCCCGTTTGCGCCGTTTCAGAAAGGCCCAAACGGTCGCCTGCTAGCGCGCCGGTTAAAGCCAAAACATTCGTCGCTTGCCGAGAGAAATTTGTTCCCATGAAAGGGATTGCACTTCCGTCTTCGCCGCCAAGCGCGAATTGAACGCCGAGTTCTTTGGCAGCCGTATCTGAAATTTCGACAATGATCGCTTCAACCAAAACTTGCGGGCGGCGAACATCTATTCTGCGAATAACGGCTTCGAGATCGCGCTGCGTATCCCCAGAAGCACTAATGATAATCATATTACTCCCAGACTCATATGCCACTGTTGGGGCAGCCTGTCCTTCACGCGCGTAAGCTGGCAGTAAAGCCGTAAGGATATCGATTAATGCTGCGCCATCAGCAAACCGTAAAGGCACGACGCTAACGCCGCTACGCGGAGCGCCGCCGCTTAAATCCATCTTTTCAAGAATAGGTTTTATGCGCGCAATTTCGGCTCTGTCGCCATCGAGGATAAGCATATTGCTTCCCGGCAAGGCAACGGCCGTAAATTTAGAACGCGGCCCAGCAAGCGCTTTAACCGCGACCTCTGCATCAATGGCCGTAATATTTTGAAAGGTAAGCGTTTCAGCTACCCGTCCATCCGTATCCATAGCCGCCGCAATCTCACGCGCTTTACGAAGGTTTTCAGGAAAGTCGGTAATGACAAGAACTTTGCCGCCCGGCGTTGCGCTTAACATTCCCTGCGAATGCAAGGCAGGCTTTATCAATTTCGCAGCTTCAGCTGCGTCGACATGATTTAGCTTAATAATCGTCGTCGCAAGCTGCCCTGACGTGCCAGAATTATTTACAAAGGGTGCTTCTTGTGAAGCCCCTTGAAGCAAAGTAATTCGGTAAGCCCCCGTTGTTGTACGCGTCAGCGTATAACCATGAACCCGCATAACATCTTTAAACACAGTAAAAACTTCGGCGGGACTAAGTGATTGTTCCGACGAAATCGTCACCTTGCCCTGTACGCGCGGATCAACCAGAAATGTTTTTCCCGTCACCATAGACACGTCATCGATGAAAGCTCTGATATCAGCTTGCTGCATGGTGATGACATGCTCGCCCGCTGCAAAAACGGTTTGCGCTCCGGCAAAGCACAAACAGCTCGCCGCAAGTATTGTTTTCAGTATCGTCTTCATGGAGCCTTCACTTTCACTGTTTGTGGACGCCCATTGCGTAGAATTTTTATTTCAGCCGAATTTGAGCGACTTAATCGCTTTGCCAAAGACGCCAAATTAGGCTGCCCCTGCCCGATTGGCTTCCCGCCAACATGGGTGATCACATCCCCATTTCTGAGCCCAAAAGACGATAGCGCAGCATTAGAGCCACTAGAAGATATTTTGTATCCGCGAACTTGCCCGCCCGATGTTTCTTGCGAAAACTGAACATTCCCAAGAGAGCTGATCGCGGCACGGGGCACAGAACCCATTTGCGCCGGAATAGAATGCGTTTGAACCGAAGCTTGTTTGCGTTGCAACCCACCCGCGTCATCACGTTCTAACGTCAGGCGCTCTAACCGGCCGTCTTGCGAAATAATGATATACTCTGTTTGAACAGCTTTAAGCACAACGCCGCTTATGATCTCTTCATCAATACGGTAAACGCGTTGTTTGTTATCCGCTGTTTGTAATATGGCCGTACCATTCTCTCCAGCACGCCGCCCAACGAGCTTCAAATTCAACGTTGTCTCTGGTGCGTCTTGGCCAACAATTACGGCTCTTACGTCTTGATCACGGTGAAAAACATCAAAAGAAAAGTCATATTGATGGCCAGGTGAACTTTGCGTTGCAACACGATTAACGGGCGACGACGCAACAGGTGCCCACAGCATTTCAGGTGTTAGAAATATCATGACGGCGCGCACGAATAATAAGGCGATCACGGCGATTAAAACATATTTAATCAGACCAAGTCCGCGCGTAATTGCAACAGATGTAACGCCCCTTTCTGTCATGGATGTCCTTATTTCACGTGGTAAGTTGTGGAGATCAACCACGTTGTATTAAAATCAGTATGAATCACTACTCTATCATCCACGTTTTATCACTCGGCGCCATTAAAATTTATGTTATAATAGTCAACAATTTTCATATTCTTCATCATAGAAATGCGCTTTATTTTAAAAGACATCTTATTTAATCTCACGAAATTGTAATAAAATTAGACAAAACTGCCATTATTTTGCCACTTTCGAGCCCGTTAAAGAGTATCAAGGAAACTCAGAGGTTCGCCATTACATTCGCGTCAAACATTCAACATATAAAACAATATTTGTCCAAATTCACACATGATCCAAGACATTATCAAATTAGTGTTCTTTCATCACTCATATGTCTTGGGGTTTTTCATTTCGCTTTTGCATTACCATGGTGGCATGTCGCAGCATGTGTAAGCTCAACACTTGGGACACAAGCTATCGCTGACCGAATAATCGGGCGCAAGTTCGACGCACGTAGCCCCCTCATTTCGGCTCTTTCATTGACCATATTACTTCGAACAAGCTCAATATGGCTCTCATTGCTCGCAGGTATTCTTGCTGTTGGGTCAAAATATATTCTGAAGTGGAACGGCAAACATATTTTCAACCCTGCAAATTTCGGTCTGGTTATACTTTCGCTAACGTTTAGCGCCGCTTGGATATCACCGGGACAATGGGGAACTGCGCCTATATTCGCGCTCTTCTTGCTTGGCATAGGCGGCGTTGTAACAGGAAAAGCAAAAAGATGGGATGTAAGCCTTGCTTTACTCGGGAGTTACGGCACCCTTTTATTTGCTCGAGCGATTTGGCTAAATGATCCCTTTACTATCCCACTTCACCAACTGCAAAATGGGGCATTACTTATTTTTGCGTTTTTCATGATTTCCGATCCCAAAACCACACCAGACTCTCGGACAGGTCGTATTTTTTATGCCTGCACAGTTGCAACCATTGGCTTCACTATTCAATTCGGATTTTATAATTCCGCAGGTATCATTCTGGCTCTAATACTTACTGCGCCGTTTGTTCCTGCCTTTGATAAACTTTTCCCGTCGGCTCGTTATCACTGGCCAACATTTTCCACCCCAAAATCAGGAGTATCACATGAGACTATCCCAACACCTGCTGAGTAGCGCACTTTTTATCGCTGCTACATTTGCCGCCCCACAAGCTTCGGCTTTTTGCGGATTCTACGTCGCCAAAGCCGATACGGATCTGTTCAACCAAAGTTCCAAAGTCGCTTTGGTGCGCGACGGCGAGCGTACGGTTATTACAATGGCAAATGATTACATTGGCGACCCGACAGAATTTGCCATGGTTATCCCCGTCCCCACCGTCATCACCAAAGAACAAGTGCATGTTTCCAAAACATCCCTCCTTGATCATTTAGACGCTTATACCGCACCACGCTTGGTTGAATATTTTGACGAAAACCCCTGTGACCGCCCCCGTTATGAAAAGATGAGAATGAGCTCGGGTGCCGCATTGCCATCTATCGCGGATATGAGCGTAGAAGCCGAATCTCTTGGCGTAACCATTGAAGAGAGCTTTTCCGTTGGGGAATATGACATCCTAATTCTCTCCGCTAAAGAAAGTGACGGCCTTCAGGTTTGGCTAGAAAGTAATGGTTATAAAATTCCAAAAGGCGCAGGCCGCACATTAGGCAGCTATATCAAACAAGATATGAAGTTTTTTGTCGCTAAAGTAAATTTAGAGGAAAAAGCCAAACAAGGCGGAGAAATGCTCCGCCCCATTGCCGTGGCCTATGAAAGTCCAAAATTTATGCTCCCAATTCGCCTCGGCACAGTCAACGCAAATGGCGATCAGGACCTATTTGTCTATGCTCTTACGCGTAACGGTAGCGTTGAGACCACCAACTATCGTACACAGAAAATTCCAACTGGGGATGAACTCCCAATTTTTGTTAAAGACGACTTTGGTGATTTTTATAAAGATATGTATATGACAAGTGCTAAAAAAGCAGGCGGTCATGGCGTCTTTATGGAATATGCGTGGGATATGAATTGGTGCGATCCCTGCGCAGCTGATCCCCTTTCAGATGATCAACTCCGCGAACTTGGCGTATTTTGGCTCGGCCAAGACGACAATGGTAATCCGGTACAAAGACGGCGCGGTAAATCACAAGCCAAAGATGTTTTCGTGACCCGCCTGCATGTGCGCTATGACGCCGAGAGCTTCCCCGAAGATTTAAAATTCAAAGCCACAGGCAACCGCCAAAACTTCCAAGGCCGTTATGTGCTGCGTCATGCTTTTGAGGGCGAAATGAATTGCCCCGAAGCCAAAGCCTATAAGGAGAGCGTGAATAAGCGTAAAGAGACGGAGATTCAAACGCTCGCGAACCTAACAACATGGGAAAAGAGCTATATTCGCCGAAAAATAAATGCGGCTCCCAAAGGAGGTTTTTTCAAAGATATTGATAGCCAAAAGAACTCAAATTGGTGGGACAATCTTTGGTCAAACAGTAAATAACGCTAAATTTTATCACAAAAACCCGCGTCTTTCGCGGGTTTTCATTTATCTGTTTCGCCACTTCGCCTAATGCACGGGCGGGTGGTAGATCTCGTTATTTTCATCCAGCAGCACGACGTTAGGCGCGTAGTTTCGGGCCTTTTCGGCGTCCATTTGGCAATAGGTGATGATGATGATTTTATCCCCGAGCTGCACGCGGCGGGCCGCTGCGCCGTTTAGGCCAAATATCTTAGAGCCGCGCGGCGCCGTGATGGCATAGGTCGTGAAACGCTCGCCATTATTAATGTTCAGAATATCAACTTGCTCATTCGGGAGGATGCCTGCGCGGTCCAAAAGGTCCTGATCGATAGAGATCGAACCCTCATAATGTAAATCCGCTTGCGTCACCGTCGCGCGATGAATTTTTCCCTTCATCATAGTTAGCAACATAAACCCTCCTTGGTTGACTATACGATACTCATATAAGCGTATATTTGTAAAATTAAAGGTAAGGCCGCGCGATTTGCCATGCAATTATGCATAGAAGCCATGAGGCGAGCCTGCATATATGCAAGTGGCAGAAATTATAGAATGGAGCCCATATGGACGTCTTAATACTCATCACAGGCGGCACGTTGGATAAGGTGCATGACACGGTCAGCGAAGCGCTTGTCTTTGGTGAGAACGACCAAACGCAGCTCTCGTCCCTCTTGCAAAACGGGCGATGTTATCATCCGCGCTGCGAAACGTTGTTCTTAAAAGACAGCCTTAATATGGACGCGGATGACCGCACCGCAGTTCTAAGCGCCGTTTTGGCCGCCGAAGAAACAGACATTGTTATCACCCACGGCACAGGCACGATGGAATTAACCGCGAAATATTTGGCGGGCAAAGTCGGCGATAAGACGGTTGTCCTAACCGGGGCGATGCGGCCTTTCTCTCTGGGTGGGTCGGATGCAGGGTTTAATGTCGGCGGCGCAGTGATCGCGGCGCAAACCCTCCCCGAAGGCGTGTGGGGCGTGATGAACGGGCGCGTTTTTGCGGCCGAAGACATTAGCAAAGACACAGAGCTGGGGCGCTTTGATATTTAAGCTCTCTTGAATTTAAACACGCCCCTTCCCGATTGACAGCACGCCGTCGCAGCGTAACCTGCGGGCCATAACAACATATAAGGGATATTATGAACGCAGCAGCAAAACTCGCCGCCGCTCTGGTCGGACTTTTTTCAACTACTATGGGCCTGATGGCGTGGATAGATCCAGCCAAAGCAGGAGCACTGATCGGATTAGAAGGACCATCTTTATTGGGGCAACATACATTGCGCGGAGACGTCGGCGCGGTATTCCTCGCCAGCGCCATAGGCTGCGGCCTCGCGCTGTTTAAGGGCAAAGCGATGGGGATGAAGCTGCCGATTATCATTTACGGACTTGTTCTAGCGGGCCGCCTTATTAGCCTCGCGGTATCAGGTTATGACGCCACCGTCCTACAACCCATCATCATCGAAGTCGTGTTGATCGCTCTCTCTCTCTTTGCGTATCGGACGATGAAAGCGAGCTAGAAACCTTAGCCATATAGATATTAAAAAGCCCGCTCGAAAGCGGGCTTTTTAATATCTACTGATCTATTTTATTGATCACTACTACTGATCCAAGAAACTGCGAAGCTTACGGCTTCGGCTTGGGTGTTTGAGTTTACGCAACGCTTTGGCTTCGATCTGGCGAATACGTTCGCGCGTCACAGAGAACTGCTGCCCGACTTCTTCGAGCGTGTGATCGGTATTCATCCCAATCCCGAAACGCATCCGTAGAACGCGTTCTTCGCGCGGCGTTAGCGAGGCGAGAACGCGCGTCGTGGTCTCGCGCAAGTTAGATTGGATCGCGGCCTCGATGGGGAGGATCGCATTGCTGTCCTCAATGAAATCGCCAAGCTGGCTGTCTTCTTCATCACCAATCGGCGTTTCAAGGCTGATCGGCTCTTTGGCGATTTTCATCACTTTGCGCACTTTCTCAAGCGGCATAGACAGTTTCGATGCCAGTTCCTCTGGCGTTGGCTCACGGCCAATTTCATGTAGGATTTGACGCGATGTACGCACGATTTTGTTAATCGTTTCAATCATATGCACAGGAATACGGATCGTGCGCGCCTGATCGGCAATAGAGCGCGTGATCGCCTGACGAATCCACCATGTCGCATAGGTTGAGAATTTATAACCACGGCGATATTCAAATTTATCAACCGCTTTCATCAGGCCAATATTGCCCTCTTGGATCAAATCCAAGAATTGCAGGCCGCGATTTGTGTATTTCTTGGCGATAGAAATCACGAGGCGTAAGTTCGCTTCGACCATTTCTTTTTTCGCCTGACGGGCTTCTCGCTCGCCTTTTTGCACTTTTTGAACAATGCGGCGAAACTCATCAACAGGCACGCCCGTTTCCTGCGCAAGCATACCAATTTCCGAGCGAATTTTATCAATCGAGCGAGCTTCGCGTTTCATGAAACGATCCCAACTCTCGGATGCGCCTTCCATGTCTTCAAGCCAATTTGGATTAAGTTCTGCGCCCAAATAGGCTTTTAGGAATTCTTCGCGCGGCACACCATTGCCATCCGCGAGGCGCATGAGGCGGCCTTCAAGACTAATGAAGCGCTTGTTGATCGCATAGAGCTGATCAATCAACGCATCGATACGCGCGTTATTGAGTTTAAGTGATTTAATTCGGTCGATAATACGACTCTGCGTTTCGTCAAACTCTTCAGCCTGCGGTTTACGCATTTTCTTGCCCGACAAGCGCGCGCGAATAAGCATTTGCTGCAAGGCTTGGAAACGCACGAAATCTTCGGAAATCATATCAAGCGTCGCCATGACATCATCACGAAGGGCCGCTTCCATAGAGGCCATAGACAGATTTGTTTTATCTTCTTCTTCGTCCTCATCATCATCAATAGGCTTTTGGCCCTCAGCATAAGTCCGCTCAGGTGCCTTTTCTTCCTCGACAGGTTGAAGATCTTCTTCAGTCGCTTCAATCTCGCCTTTTTCGATTTTTTCGCGGCGAACAGCGGCGCCAGAACGGTCTTCTTGGATGTTACCGATTGAGCGGTTATACGTACCGTCCAGATCAATAATATCGCGCAGAAGAATACGACCTTCTTCAAGCTCTTCGCGCCAAATCATGATGGCTTCAAACGTCAGTGCGCTCTCGCACAGACCTTTAATCATCGTATCACGTCCCGCCTCAATGCGCTTCGCAATCGCAATCTCGCCTTCACGAGAGAGCAGGTCAACAACGCCCATTTCACGAAGGTACATCCGAACCGGATCATCGGTGCGGTCAAGCTCGTCCTTAGAGTTCCCGCCTTTAACGGCAGTTGTTTCAGAGCGCGCTAGCGTTTTGGAACCAATCGTCGGCTCTTCTTTTTCGTCAAAGACCGAGATTCCCATATCAGATAGGATCGCGAAAGTGACTTCGAGTGCTTCGGGCGTGATTTTCGCAAGATCGAGATGCTTATTTAATTCCGCCGTGGGCAAGAGGCCGCTTTTTTTGGCCACCGCAAGCATACGCTTCACTTCAACATTATCCATATCAAGAAGGTTTGTCGCGGTATCGCTTGTAGCAGTTTCAGGCATAGTAATCGACACAGCTGTCTCTTCGACTACATCTTCAACTTTGGTTGTTTTTTTAGGGGATGACGCTTTTTTTGCAGTCGTCTTCGTGGCGGCTTTTGCCATGTATATCGCTCCGTTCAAAACTCACCTTCACAGGTAGGCTTTAAAATAGGTTTAACCCCGCAAACAGGAGTCCACCTGCGCGTGATATATTTCGTTCAGACCTCGCGAACCGCCCGTATGAGGCGCCGCACAGCGTCTGTATTATTATCGTGGATAGAATCCACTAATCGGGACTGTGTATCATCAAATGCGCGCTCATCCTGGAAATCACCCTGTAGGGCTGAGGCTTCTTCTAACCAGATAGCCTGTCTTTGTTCCAGTGTCGCGTCAGCTCCCCCCATTGCGGCAATACATATTGCGCGGTCAGTTTGGAACCTTTTCAAATGTGAATTCAATCCTTCCCGCTCTATATGGGCAAGAAGACCTTGTTTATCAACCGCTATTGTGCGGGTAAAATAGGCCTGAATAGCAGGTTTTAGCGCTAAACAGCCCGAAGACGTTAAATTTAACGCAAAAAAAGCCTCGTCAACATGCTCCAAAAGCAATGGCCACTCTAATATTGCCCCCACAAGACGGCGTTCTCTTGCATCAGCCATAGCGCCTCGCCCCATGGTTTGCTTCATGGCGGGGCTGGCTTTGTCGCTTTTAAACGGGGTTTTACGTCCGCCTTTCTTTTGGGGCTTCCAGCCAAATTCGGCGTCGAACCGCGCGAGTAGCTCCGTCTTATATTGCTCCCTTACGCCGTCATGGGTGATCTCTCGCAGGGCGGCGTAAATACGGTCTTTCAAAGCCGCCTTTTGTTCGGGCGTCGTGAGCGGCCCCGCATTACGTTCACGCGACCAGAGCATATCCACTAGCGGCAGCGCATTATCCAAAACTTCGCGCATGGCTGACGGCCCCTTGGCGGCAATCAAATCATCTGGGTCTTGGCCTTCGGGCAGGATCGCAAAACGCAGGCTATGACCAGGCTTAAGTTTAGGGAGCGTGCGCTCAATCGAGCGGTAAGCCGCGCGCACGCCCGCCTTATCCCCGTCAAAACACAGCGTCGGCTCTGGCCCTGCGCGCCAGAGCAGGTCAATCTGATCCTCCGTCAACGCAGTGCCCAGCGGCGCAACAGCCTCTTCGAAGCCTGCCCGCGCCAGCGCGATGACGTCCATATAACCTTCGGCCACGATCAATCCGCGCGCGGGGTTATTGGGCGAGATCAGTGATTTGCGCGCTTCAGGGTAACGATAAAGCACGCTGCCTTTATGAAAAAGTGGCGTTTCGGGCGAGTTCAGATATTTCGCCTTGGCGTCTTTCTCCATCGCCCGTCCGCCAAAGGCCACAAGCCTCCCGCGCGGATCATGGATGGGGAACATAATGCGGTTACGAAAGCGATCCCACGGGTCTTTGTTTGTGTCGTCAGGCCTTATCAGCAGCCCCGCCTCGACGAGGACATTTACATCCGCGCCCTTTTGCACAAGCTCATCGCGCAGGGCCGAGAAACTGTCAGGCGCAAAACCAATGCCGAAACGTTCGGCGGCAGTTTTCGTCAGGCCGCGCCCCTTAAGGTACTCCCGCGCCTCACTCCCGACATCACGAAACAAAGATTTCCCAAAGAAAGCCTGCGCCTCTTCCATCCAATTCACAGCGACTTTATTGCGTTTTGCACGCGCTTCGGCCTGTGGGTCGGCTCTTGGCATTTCCACACCCGCCATGCCCGCAAGGCGCTCTACGGCTTCCGGGAAAGACAGGTTTTCGACTTCCATCAAGAAGCTAATCGCGTCGCCATGCTTGCCGCTAGAGAAACAGTGATAAAAGCCTTTCTCGTCATTGACGAAAAAGCTCGGCGTTTTTTCATTGGTAAAAGGCGACAGCCCCGCAAATTCCCGCCCCTGCCGTTTCAATTTCACAGACTTACCCACCACATCCGACACGCGGATGCGGGTTTTAAGCTCGTCCATGAAGTGTTCACCAAACCGCATGGGTTATATGTAAGGAGTAAAGCGCTCTATGGCGAGGGGAAAGCTGTGAAACCTGTGGGCGATCAAGCCACTAATATAACAACACTCGTCATCCTCGGGCTTGTCCCGGGGGTCCATGGAGCCAAGCCAGCGGCCAGATAAAGTTCATTAATGCCTATAAAAGTCGGAGCCAAGCTCCCTCTTTATCCAGTTTTTCATCCTCCTTAGCGCGCCATGAATCCCCGACATAAAGTCAAGGATGACGGCGGAGGCGAGATATGAACGTCTTTAGGCCCCTAAGTGACTCTTAACAATCGCGCCTGCTTTGCCCATGTCGATACGGCCTGCAAAATCGGTTTTGAGCTTACCCATGATCTTGCCCATATCTTTCAGGCAAGTCGCGCCAGATTCTTCGACAAGCGCCGCAACGGCCGCTGTCAATTCGTCCTGCGTTAGGGGCGTGGGCATAAATTCGCGGATAATACCGATCTCTTCGATCTCGCGCTCCGCCAGCTCTGGGCGACCATTATCAGCATAGGTTTTAGCGCTCTCTTCGCGCTGCTTCACCATTTTGGACAGAAGCGACATGATCTCAGCGTCATCAATCCCGCCGCAGCGGTCTTCGGACCGCGCCGCGATATCACGGTCTTTAATCGCCGCACTGATCAGCCGCAGCGTGGACACGCGCACTTGCTCTTTGGCTTTCATGGCGGTTTTCGTCGTATCCGCGATTTGTTCTCTGAGCGACATATCTATCCTTTGCGAGCTTCACCCCGCTATTCTTGTCATTTTACAGGAAAATCATATCATTTCCCGCTTCGGCCCCACCTAGGCAATGCCGAAATATATGCAACTCAGCAAAAAAGACCAAGCTTTTAATGCATTGATCTTCGTTTGCCTCTTGCGTCCTGCCCGCGCCGCTTTAAAACAGCGCAAACAGCCCCCTCTGAGTCCTCACAGCCTCACATCAGGGGCGCGACTTATAGCCGAGAGCCGCAAAATGCAAGACGAAACCCCCACCACTCCCCCCAAAGGCGCGACTGGCGTATTGGTTCTGGCCGATGGCAATGTGTTTTACGGATTGGGTTGCGGCCATGAAGGCGACGCGGTCGGTGAGGTTTGCTTTAACACGGCGATCACGGGTTATCAGGAAATATTGACGGACCCCTCTTACGCCGAGCAGATCATTTGCTTCACATTTCCACATATTGGCAATGTCGGCACCAATGCGGATGACGAAGAAGCGTCTACGGGCCGCGCCAAAAAAGCCGCACGCGGGGCGATCTTTAAAGCTGCCGTGACACCGCCGTCCAATTACCGCTCCGAGACGCACTTACATGACTGGCTGACAGGCCGCGAGATCATCGGGTTATCGGGTATCGATACGCGGGCGCTCACATCCTATATCCGCGATAATGGAATGCAAAACGGCGTGATTGCTCATGCTAAAGACGGCGCATTTGATATCGCTGCTTTGACCGCCAAAGCCGCAGGCTGGAACGGGCTTGTTGGGGCGGATTTAGCCGTCGATGTTATGAGCGAAGAGAATTTTGACTGGCGCGAAGCGCGCTGGGTTTGGCCTGATGGGCACAGTAATTCTGACGGCTTGAAGAAAATCGTCCTGATTGATTACGGCGTCAAAGCCAACATTCTGCGCAATCTTGTCAGCCAAGGCTTAAGCGTCACAGCCGTGCCCGGCACGGCCAGCGCGAAAGATATCCTCGCGCTAAAACCTGACGGAGTTGTCCTCTCAAACGGCCCCGGCGATCCCGAAGCAACAGGCGAATATGCCATCCCCGTTATCAAAGAATTGATCGCAGCAGGCACACCTATTTTAGGAATTTGCTTAGGGCACCAAATGCTCGCCCTCGCGCTCGGTGCGAAGACCGTAAAAATGGAACAGGGTCATCACGGCGCGAACCATCCCGTCAAAGATTACACAACGGAAAAAGTCGAAATCGTGTCGATGAATCACGGCTTTGCGGTTGACCGCGAGAGTCTGCCCGACGCGGTTGAAGAAACTCATGTGTCCTTATTTGACGGCACAAATTGCGGCATCCGCCTTAAAGGCAAACCTGTCTTCTCAGTGCAGCATCACCCCGAAGCCAGCCCCGGCCCGCAGGACAGCTTTTACTTATTTGAGAGATTTGCAAGCTCGCTTTAGGCTATTAAAACGCGCTACAAGAGCGCGCTAACAAGGCCCTATAAGCCGTTGTTTATTAAGTTTTCTGCCGCCGACAAGACAGCCTCTTTCGCAGATCGCGGCATGACTTGCGTCATTGTGCTGACATATTCCGCCTTTGCCGTGCCGTAGAGACCAAGCTCCGCCGTCAAGCTCTTGGCGCGCGCATCAAACAGCCCGCCAAATTTCATCAAAATATTAGGTAGCTCACCCTTGGGGAGTTGATCGTTTTCAGGATAAGCTTTGCGCAAGATTTGCGCGATCTCATTCATCCAAAGCGTCTGTCCGCCCGCAAGCAAGCGCCGCCCTTCGCTCCCTGCTGCTGTCATAGCGGCAATATGAATATCGGCGCAATCACGCACATCAATCACAGGAAAAGCAAGCTTTGGCGCGCGCGACATACCGCCCTTAAGCATCACCTTAACGACACCCAAAGACGTGCCTGCATTGCCAAATAAATCTGGCCCTAAAACAAGCCCGGGACAGACCGTGACAAGCTTATCCTTTAGGCCCTGCGCCTCAACATAGGCCCACGCCGATAGCTCCGCGCGCGTCTTTGATACGGCGTAAGGCGTAAGCCCCTTCCAGTCAGGATCACTCCAGCTCTCCTCAGTAATGTCATATCTTTTACTCCGCCCCGCGCGGCCCATCATGGCAATCATAGACGACGTCATAACTATGCGCTCCGCCCCCGCCGAGAAACCATGTTCCAAAACGCGCTGCGCCCCGGCCCGCGCCTCAGGTACCAACGCTTCGCGATCAGTCGGCGTGTCGCTTGGGAAGGGCGAGGCGATGTGTTGAATGAAGCGGCAATCAGCGACCGCCTCGTGCCAGCCTGCATCTTCGGCCAAATTCGCCTCAACCAATTCAATCGCCGAAATATCCACGCCCTGTAACGCCATCGCATCGAGCACGCGGTGCCCCTTGGCGAGGCTGCGCACTGTGCCGCGCACTTGGTAGCCCTTGGCCACCAATCCCGCCGCCACATGAGAGCCGATAAATCCGCTAATCCCCGTTACTAAAACTCTGTCTATCATACACGTCTCTATTTTATTATTATCTCACCGAAATCTTATTCGGGCAGTTTGCGTTATAAATCTCAACCGCCTCTGGCATCCATGCTTTGAAATCATTCACGCGCGTTTGCGGCGACGGGTGGGTGGATTGAAACTCTGGCGGCGTTGCGCCTGCGTTTTGCCCCATACGCTCCCACAGGAGCGGCGCTTCATTCGGATCATAACAGGCACGCGCCATCAAAATAAGGCCGATTTTATCAGCCTCAGATTCGTGTTTACGCGAGAATGGCAAGGCGTATCCATATTGCGAAATACCGCCAAAGACCCCCATTACCGCGCGCTGCGAGCCGTAATCCATGCCGCCTGCGCCCATTGATACGCCCGCCCCGACAATGCGCTGCATATTTTGTTGCGCCATACGTTCCGCCCCATGATGCGCGAGCGCGTGAGCCACTTCGTGCCCCATCACGACGGCAAGACCATTTTCGTTTTCCGCAATCGGGATCAATCCCGTGTAAACAGCCGTATAACCACCTGGCAAAGCAAACGCATTGGCTTGCTGACTCTCAATGACGTTAAATTGCCAATCAAAACCCGGGTCACTATCAGAGGACGCCCGCGCGATACGCGCGCCAATTTGGCGAACAGCATCCACAACAGGGCCGCTCGTGACAAGGTTTTGACGATTATCACTTAAAATTTTCTGGTAACTTTGCAGGCCAAGCTGCATTTCCGCCGCTGGTTTCATCGTTCGGAGCTGTTTACGCCCCGTGTAGGGCACGACTTTCTGGTTGGCGAAGTAGTAACCGATCGCGCCAATCGCAAACAGCAACATGATTTGCCAGCGAAATCCACCGCCCCTGCGGCTATATTGACGGCGCGACATAGTCACCCTCCTAAATTCGTTTGACCATACCCATTGCGATTCACAATAAAGGCGTCCTAACTTTTAGTTTTACACGAATTTTCACAAGAGCAAACTTGTAACGCAGTAATCATTTCTCTAAACGAAGACAATTTGGCTTTTCAGCTAGATTCTTTGATTATTTAAGAGGCTATCATGGGCAAAAGAACTGACATCAACAGCATTTTGATCATTGGCGCCGGCCCCATCGTGATCGGCCAAGCCTGTGAGTTTGATTATTCTGGCGTTCAGGCCTGTAAAGCCCTGCGCGATGAAGGCTATCGCATCATCCTCGTCAACTCCAATCCCGCCACCATCATGACCGACCCTGGCATGGCGGACGCAACTTACGTTGAGCCAATCACGCCAGAAATGGTCGAGAAGATCATCGCCAAAGAGCGCCCAGACGCACTCCTGCCGACTATGGGCGGACAGACCGCGCTCAACACGGCACTGAAGCTCGAAGAAATGGGCGTGCTAGAGAAATACAATGTCGAAATGATCGGCGCCAAGGCCGACGCCATTGATAAAGCCGAAAACCGCGAGCGCTTTGCCGAAGCCATGACCAAGATCGGCCTCGAAAACCCGCGCTCTGTTATTATAACCGCCCCTGAAGGCGATGTCGCAACAGGCGTCAACGAAGCCCTTAGTAAACTCGATCAAACAGGTCTCCCCGCTATTATCCGTCCAGCCTTTACGCTCGGCGGTACAGGCGGCGGCGTGGCTTATAATAAAGAAGAGTTTGAGCATTTCGTACGCTCTGGTCTTTCGGCCTCTCCGACCAACCAAGTCCTTATTGATGAGAGCCTACTCGGCTGGAAAGAATTTGAAATGGAAGTCGTTCGCGACAAGGCGGATAACTGCATCATCATTTGCGCGATTGAAAACATCGATCCGATGGGCGTCCACACAGGCGATAGTATCACCGTCGCCCCCGCCCTCACCCTAACGGACAAAGAATATCAGCGCATGCGCGACGCCTCGATTGCAGTGCTACGCGAGATCGGCGTAGAGACAGGCGGATCGAACGTGCAGTTCGCCGTCAACCCTGCCGATGGCCGCATGGTTGTGATTGAAATGAACCCGCGCGTGTCTCGTAGTTCCGCTCTGGCGTCCAAAGCCACGGGTTTCCCGATTGCGAAAATCGCCGCTAAATTGGCCGTCGGTTACACACTGGATGAACTGGACAATGACATCACAGGCGCAACCCCCGCCGCGTTTGAACCGACGATTGATTATGTCGTCACGAAAATTCCGCGTTTCGCCTTTGAGAAATTCCCGGGCGCAGAGGCGCTTCTGTCCACGTCCATGAAATCCGTCGGCGAAGCGATGGCGATTGGCCGTACCTTTAACGAGAGTTTTCAGAAAGCCCTGCGCTCGCTCGAAACGGACCTGACGGGCCTAAATGATATCGCGATCGAAGGCGAAGGTGATGAGCTTAAAAAAGCCACCAAAGCGCGCCTTTCCATCCAAGCGCCAGACCGCCTTTTGGTTGTCGCCCAAGCGTTCCGCAGCGGCATGAGCGTCGAGAAAATTCATCAGTACACCAGCATTGATCCGTGGTTCCTCCGCCAGATTGAGAACTTAATCTCGATTGAAGAATCCATTAAAGACAAGGGCATGCCGACGGAAGCTCAAGACTGGCGCGCGATTAAATCCGAAGGCTTTTCGGATGAGCGCATCGCCGAACTGGCAGGCGTTCACGACAGCGTTGTGCGCCGCCAAAGGCGCCAAGCAGGCGTGCGTCCTGTCTATAAACGCGTCGATACCTGTGCCGCCGAATTTAAAGCCAAAACGCCTTACATGTATTCGACTTACGAGATGCCGTCATTCGGCGGAGAAGTTGATTGCGAGTCGCGCGTGTCTGACCGCAAGAAAGTCATCATCCTCGGCGGAGGGCCTAACCGTATCGGCCAAGGCATTGAATTTGATTATTGCTGCTGCCACGCGGCCTTTGCGCTGGATGATATCAACATCGAAAGCATCATGGTCAACTGTAATCCTGAAACCGTTTCCACAGATTACGACACCTCAGACCGCCTGTATTTCGAACCGCTGACCGAAGAAGATGTGCTTGAGCTAATCGAGACAGAGCGCCAATCAGGCGAGCTTCTCGGCGTGATCGTACAGTTCGGCGGGCAGACGCCGCTTAAACTCGCCGAAGCGCTCGAAGACAACGACATCCCGCTTCTGGGCACCAAACGCGACGCGCTTGACCGCGCCGAAGACCGCGAACGTTTCAAAGCTCTCGTCGATAAACTTGGCCTGAAACAGCCTAATAACGCCATTTCCCGCACAGTCGAAGAAACCGTCGAAGGCGCGGCGTTCGTTGGCTATCCCGTCGTCCTCCGTCCGTCTAATGTTCTGGGCGGACGCGGCATGGAAATCGTTGAAGACGAAGCTGATCTACGCCGCTACGTGCAAGAAGCCGTGCGCGTGTCAGGTAAATCTCCGCTCCTTATTGACCAATATTTACGCGACGCCATCGAAGTCGATGTCGACGTCATTTGCGACGGCGAAGAGACCTATGTCGCGGGTATCATGGAACATATCGAAGAAGCAGGCGTGCACTCAGGTGACAGCGCCTGCTCACTCCCGCCTTATTCCCTCTCGGACGAAATCGTCGCAGAGCTTGGCCGCCAAGGTCACGTTCTCGCGCTAGAGCTCGGCGTTGTCGGCTTGATGAATGTGCAATTTGCGGTGAAAGACAATGTCGTTTATCTGATCGAGGTCAACCCGCGCGCGTCGCGTACCGTGCCGTTTGTGGCCAAAGCCGTCGGCCTGCCGATCGCCAGTATCGCTGCCAAAGTCATGGCGGGGAAAAAGCTCTCCGAATTTGATCTGGATATAGGCGACATTAAACACATCGCCGTCAAAGAAGCCGTCTTCCCCTTCGCCCGTTTCCCAGGCGTAGACACTGTGCTTGGCCCCGAGATGCGCTCTACAGGTGAAGTTATGGGTCTTGCCGACAACTTCGGCGCAGCCTTTGCCAAAAGCCAGCTCGGCGGCGGCGTGACCCTGCCCTCCAAGGGCAAGGTGTTCATCTCAGTCCGCGAAGATCACAAGCCAATGATGGCGCGCCTCGCGAAAGAGTTGATCGATTTGGGCTTTTCCATCATCGCCACGGGCGGCACGACGAAATATCTGCGTGCCCAAGGCCTAGAGGTCGAATATGTACGCAAAGTCCATGAGGGCCGCCCGCACATTGTCGACGCCATGAAGAACGACGAGATCGCGCTCATGTTCAACACAACATCGGGCAAGCAATCCCTAAAAGACAGTTTCTCGCTCCGCCGCACGGCCCTCACGCAGCGCATTCCCTATTTCACCACAGCGGCAGCGGCCAACGCCTCCGTTGAGGCGATCAAGGAATTGTCCAAGCATGATTACGACGTCCAGAGCCTGCAGGATATTTTTGCCAAATCGGCGTAGGGTAGCGTCAGCTTTAAATTAAGCCGTCATCCTCGGGCCCGTCCCGAGGCCCCATGCGCAGATGTTACGCTAAGAAAACAGATCAAAGAAAGAACAAGGCGGCGTCTTTTATAGACACAATAAAATCTATCCAGCCCCGAAACTTACGCATATGGATCCTCGGGATAAACCC
>JBMYWT010000023.1:15044-39665 GCA_049607665.1 Maricaulaceae bacterium | reverse complement strand
CTATACCGCCAATGGATTTGGCAACGGCGGTCGCCGCCTCAGTATTTATATCGGTCACAATGACTTCTGCGCCTTCGGCGGCAAAACTTTGGGCAATAGCCGCGCCAATACCGCGTCCTGCCCCTGTGATCAGGCAGCGTTTATGTGTAAGTCGTTTCATAATTTATCCAAGTAAAGACAGCGCATAGGCGCTGGTTACGTTAAGCAATGTCGTAAAATTTGGGGGCTTAAATGTTCACTGTCTTTCTCCTCGGAATAGCTATTGGCTAAGAGACTTGCTGGGAGCTGTCAAGTTGGGAGAGGGTAAACCCGGCACGTCTTTGGGGGAAGCGCCGGGTTTGCGAGTGCTGAATTGGGAGGAAATTCAGCCCTTCAAAAATATGCGGCGCTGCATGAAGGGGGAGGGAAACATGCAGCGCCGATGTCAGGGCCATTTGGGTTCATCCGGGGGAAGGAAGAAGCCTGCGGCCTATGACATGTACTTAAGCAGCCTTAGCTTTACCGCTAGCTTTCGTAGGGATTAAACTTTTGTCACCTTTGGCCAATCCGGCAGGCTTTTTAGAACGGGCTGTGCCGATTGCGATTTTTTGCGGCCTTAAGGCTTCGGGAACTTCCCGCGTGAGCGAGATAACCAAAAGACCATTACTAAGGTCGGCATCTGTCACGCGCACATGATCGGCGAGCTGGAAGCGGCGCTCAAAGCCTCGCTCGGCAATGCCTCTATGGAGATAAGTAATGCCGTCATCATTATCGGCTTCGACCGTGTCTTTCTTGGCAGATACCGTCAGGACATTTTGATGGGTTTGAATCTCAAAATCATCTTGGGCAAACCCAGCGACCGCGAGCTGTATTTGGTAACTGTCTTCGGAGATTTGCGCCACATTATAGGGTGGATAACTTGTCTGTGTGGCAGAGGTCTGGCTAGCGGCATCGATTAAATCGGCCATGCGATCAAAACCTACAAGCGAGCGGTAAAGGGGAGTAAAATCATAATTACGCATATCTATATCCTTCTTTCAAAGCGATGTGTATGTGGCCCTCAATCTTCGAGCGGCCAAAGTTGCGAGACCCATTATTGGCGCCTCGGTGTAAAAGGTGGGAGGCAGAAAAGAGGTTTCAAGGACCTCTCAATAATGTGATCGCGATTTGCGTGTTTATTTTTCTTGGGCCTTGAAAGGCTCCAAGAAACGCCCCAAATATAAACTTAAAACTTATTTGGGAGAACGACGTTATGCTTAAAAATTTGACACTAAAACCGCTTTTGATGGTGGGTGTAAGTACCGCAATTATTTTTACCGCTGGGTGCGGAAATAAAGCGGAAAAGCCAGAAAATAAAACCTCTGAGCCAGCCAAAGTCGAAGCTTCAGAACCAGAAGTGACCCAAGTAACGCTTGCGGATGTTATCGCTGACCCGCGCCGCCTTGATGATATGGCCCGTGATCAATTCCGCCACCCTAAAGAAACACTAGAGTTTTTTGGCATTACCGCAGATATGAACGTCGGCGAAGTGTGGCCAGGTTGGTACACGCCTATTATTGCGCCATATTTGGCGACAGGTAGGGGCAGCTATACAGCGATCCTCTATCAAGACAGTGCTGGCGAACGGGCTATAAAGCGTAACGCAGCATTTGCAGAAAAATATGTCGGCTTAGACGGCTTTGGCACGATTAACACGGCAAGTTTTGGTCAAGACGATCAACCTATTACAAAGGCAGATTCGCTCGATATGATCCTGACCTTCCGTAATGTGCACAATTGGATGGGCCGGGGTTATGGCGATAAGGCGTTTGCAGATTTTTACGCAGCCTTAAAGCCTGGCGGAATTTTAGGCGTGGTCGAGCATCGCTTACCGGAATCAGCCCTTCAAGACCCTAAAGGGTCAACGGGTTATGTGCAGGAGAGCTATATGAAAGATATGGCGAAGCGCGCTGGCTTTGAATTTGTTGCAGCAAGTGATGTGAACGCAAACCCGCGTGATACGGCCGATCACCCGGTGGGCGTTTGGACATTGCCGCCGCGTAGCGCTACGCCAAAAGAAGACTCGCCTGAAGCGGAAGGCTTTGATGCCGAGCTTTATAAAAACATTGGCGAGAGTGACCGCGCGACTCTTAAATTTAGAAAGCCGCTCTAAGGCGGCTTTAATTACCGCATAAATTACTGGAAATCTTTCCAGAGGCTGTGCATATGAGAGGTAGAGGTTAAATGGTAATTTTAGCCTATGCTTTTAAAAGGATACATCATGACGAATGAAGACATTGTCGCAAAAATGAACGAAGCGCTCGCCAAAGCTGGCGGCCTTGATAAATCGGTTAAGTTCGATTTTGGTGATGACGGTCAAGTCCAAGCAAGCGGCACCGAAGCGACAACAGAAGACAAAGACGCAGATTGCACAATCTCTGTGTCTAAAGAAAACTTCATCGCTTTGGCATCGGGTAATTTGGACCCGATGATGGCCTTTATGTCTGGTAAGCTGAAAGTTGCAGGCGATATGTCTGTGGCGATGGGCCTCCAAAGCCTTTTCTCTTCTATGTAAAGATTGCGGCGGGGCCTTGGCTCCGCCATTTTTATATGGCCAGAGCTAAACATTTTGAAACGGCGGATATTGTTACGCCAGACGGACGGCCTCTACCGCCCGAGCTGGAAAAGCGCGCGCAGTTTTTAAATGTTCCGCATGGGGATGTAAATTTACGAGCTATGCTGGTGACGGCAGCGAGTGATCATCCGCGCGGCTCTATTGTATTTTGTCCGGGTCGTACTGAATTTATTGAAAAATACTTTGAAAGCGTGATCGATTTTATCAATCGCGGGTTTAATGTTTTGGTTGTGGATCCGCGTGGCCAAGGTCTCTCAGACCGCCTTTTGGATGATCCTCTTCGTAGCTATGTTGAGGAATTTCAAGATTACGCAGATGATCTTGCATTCGTAGCAGATGAATTGTCACCCATGCTCCCCAAGCCACATATTTATATGGGGCATTCTATGGGCGGCTTAGTGGCTTTACAGGCCGTGATTAGCGGCGTTGCCTCACCTAGCGCGATTGTATGTTCCGCACCTATGCTTGGGCTCTATGATGTGTCCACGCCTATATTGACGTCTATGGTACGGCTCTTTGCCGCTTTTGGGCTAGCGAAGAATGATCTGCCGATGCAAAAGGGACGCAGTGGATTACCTGTGCCCTTCCGAGATAATAAATTAACGTCTGATAAGGCGCGCTATGATCATTGGGCGGCTTATTTTCGAAATGTACCGCGCATTCGTCTTGGGCCGCCAACCTATGGCTGGATTGCAGCGGGCCTGCGGTCTATGCGCTTTGTGAATAAAAATGCCGATAAGGTAAAAATCCCGACATTGATCGTCGCTGCGGGGGGGGACCCCATTGTAGATCCCACATCAAATCGTGATTTCGCGGAAGCTGCTGGCGCAGAGTTCTTAGCCGTGCCGAATGCTTTGCATGAGCTGTTTTTGGAACGAGATGAGCTGCGAGATCAATTTTACGCGGCCTTTGATGACTTTATGGAGCGTAACGGCCTTTAGGCCGCGCTACACGCTTAAGGCGCGTCCTAGATAGGTATACAGTTCCGGCAGAAGCCCTGCGTCCCCCACGGCCACGACACGCCCGCCATTGACCGGATTGCCGCCATGCCAATTGGTAAGCGCCCCGCCAGAGGCTTCAATCACAGGCATTAGCGCGCGAACATCGCACGGTTTAAGCATGGCTTCGATAATAATATCCATCCGTCCGCTAGCCACCATAGCGTAGCCATACGCATCAAGCCCAAGGCGGGAGAACTGCGTTCCGTGACGGATAACATTATAAGCCGCCAACTCTCCGTGGCCGAGCATGGATAAGGGTTCTGTGCATCCCAATATGGCGTCTTTCAGGGCCGCACAGGGACGTGCTTGTAGCGGTGTAACGTCGCCGCTATCATCAAGACGCCATGCGCGCTTATCGTCTGGATTGCTTAAGTCACCGAAATAACTTTCGCCTAAGGCTGGGTGATCGATCATGCCAATAATTGGCACGTCTTTATGGCTAACCGCGATCAATGTACTCCATACGGGAATGCCGGCCACAAAACCGCGCGTGCCATCAATAGGGTCAAGCGTCCAAAGCCATTCATTGGATCCGTTCACATCAGGGAATTCTTCACCCTCAATCGAATCATCAGGAAAGGCGGCCTGTATTAAGGCTCTTAATGCTTTTTCGCCTTCTGTGTCAGCATTGGTTACGGGGTCAAAGTCACTCCCGCTTGCCTTATTGGCGATATCCATGCCGCCTTTAAATAAAGGAAGCGTAATCGCCCGCGCAGCTTCGCGTAATTGCATCATAAGTGAAAGCCGCTCAGCGGCGCTGGCGGCTTTTTTAGGAGATATAGGGGCAGCATTTGTCATGCCGCCCTATAGCATGGCGCTATAAAACTGGCGAGCCTTTAAGCTTTATGTGGAGAGAGCTTCCACAGGCGCTTTGCTGGCCACTTCCAATGACTTGGCCAAATCGAGCAAATGCTTACGGGGTTCTGCGCCCATAGCGTAATAGGCTCGCACCAAATCCATAGTTTCTTTTTTCGACAAGACATCCGGCGCCATAAACTCGGGGAAAGGATTGTCACCGAACATATCTCTCTCGGATAGGCCTTCATAAAAGTATTGCACGGGGACGCCCAAAGATTCGGCGAGCTCGAAAAGGCGAGCTGCGGAAACGCGATTGGCACCACATTCATATTTTTGAATTTGCTGAAAGCGAATGCCGACCATTTCGCCAAGGCTTTGTTGCGTTAAGCCTAAGAGGCGGCGGCGGCGGCGTAATCGTTTGCCGACATAGTTATCAATTTCATTGGTCATCAGCTTCTCCGTAGCTTTACGTATTCGCCAATAAGGAGAGCAAGAGCCGTGCCAAAACGCATGCCAGTTGTTCGCTTAATAGGCGATAATACAGCTGATTTTGGGACCAGTGCTGCAACACAGCGGCAAAACCGTATCAGAACGTTACAGTTTCGCGTCTACCGATGTTTAATAATGTCTTACTCTGCCGCCTCGGCCATAGGGGCGCTGTAATGGGCGATGATCTGCTGGATGAATATTTCAAGGTTTTGCGCTAAAACTTTATAACTCCGTTTAGGCTTAAGCGTGACGGGGTTTAGGTAAAGATCTCGGTTGATTTCAATTTGCAGTGTTTGAACATTTTCATAGGCCTTGGCGTAATAAGATGTGACGTAACCTCCTGCATAGGGATAATTGCGCGTAACACTATAACCGCGCGTCTTGAAACTCTGCTCAATAAAGGCAATCGTTTCCGGCTCGCATGATTTGCCGTAGCAATCCCCCAAAACAATATCAGCGCGCCTTGCGCCCATCGGGGCAAAGCCGGGCATGGAATGACAGTCAATTATAATGGCATGCCCAAAGGCGTGTTTGGCTTGCGTTATGAGGGCTTTTAAGGCGTTATGATAGGGATGGTAGAGGCCCTCAATTCGCCCAGCCGTAATGTTAGGCGAGGGGGGCTGCGTATAAATCGGCATATTTTCGGCAATTGCCAAAGGAATAACGCCATAACCCGCTTCGGCGCGCGCAGAGAGCGGCACCGCGCTATCCCCCCAGCTAGGTGGAAGTTCATTAGCGGCGCGGTTTACATCCAGAAAACAGCGCGGGAAATGCGCCCGCAAGAGGGGCGCGCCCAGAGTACTGGCGGGCGCAAACAAGGCGTCAATAAAGGCATCTTCATTTCGGCGAAGCTCTGGCAGGGACAAGGCGCTTTGCGATAAAAACGCTTGCGGATAGATATGCCCCGAATGCGGCGAGGCGAATATAAGCGGGGAGGATAACCGGGTCGGCCTGTCTATGCTAAAGGCGGGCGTGAACGCCGCGAGGCAAGCGGCCTCGGCAGCGTTTATGTCTTTGTTCTTTTGCGTAGGATTATTGGCATTATTATCCCGCATGATTGTAAAACCTTAAGCCGAATTTAATGCTCTGCTTAGAGAACGTTAAGAGCTCTTTGCTAATGTTTAGCTCGGCATAAGAAATGCAAAGGCTGTTTTGCGTTTGTGACATTGTGTCAAAATAGGCTGCTAATAATCGTGTGGCCAGAAAATAATTGTCTTGGGCGCACCAAGTATAAAATGGAATGGGGATCAAATGGCCACAATATTATACGCAGAAGACGATAAGGCGATGCGCGGCTTTTTTGAAAAAGCGCTCGAAAAGGCAGGTCATCATGTAATCGCTTGTTCCGATGGAGAGCGGGCCCTACGCGCGCTTAAGTTCGCCGATGGTGCTTTTGATCTCTTGCTAACGGATATTATGATGCCAGGTGTTGACGGTATTGAGCTAGCGAAACAGGCAGAAACGCTCTCTCCAGGCATTAAAATCATGTTTATCACCGGTTTTGCGGCGGTTGCGATGAATGATGCGAAAGCGGCGGAAAGCCCCGTTCTCTCGAAACCTGTCCATTTGCGCCAACTTGTGCATGAGGTGGACAAGCTTATTGCTGCTTAATTTCGCGCCTATCTGAAAAATTATCGTCTATGCCCGAAAAGCCGCGAATAAGGCTTGATTAGGGCGCAGACGGGGGATATATCCCCACTTCCTAAGGATGGCTTCGGTTTACCGGGCGATTAGCTCAGCGGGAGAGCACTACATTGACATTGTAGGGGTCACTGGTTCAATCCCAGTATCGCCCACCATCCCTTATTTCTTGATATTATAAAACTTAAGCCTCTAAATATAGCGAAATGACGTTTAAGGGCTCAATTTTACATTGAAACCCGGAACGTTTCGGCGATATGATTTTATATGCTCGGCCCAAATATCCAAGATTGGTATACATCTTTTGAAACGCTTTGCGTTCGTAAGGCATATCAAGCGGGCGATGTAATCCTCATGCAAGGCGAACCCGCTGATAAAATCGGTTTTATGCTTTCGGGGAGAGCGAAGGCTTCAGCCTATTCTGAAAATGGCGACGAGACATGGCTTGCAGGGTTTGAAACGCATGGGTTCTTAGGGCAGGTTTTTGACGAAACGGGGGCAGGGCTGCCGTATGAAGTACTCGCGTTAACAGAGGTGAGTCTTTTGTTTTTTCCGAGAAGTCAACTTCCTGCTTTTCTTGCAGCGCATCCGGATTTTAGTCTTGATCTAATAAAGGATATAAACCGTCAATTAGACCATATGCGTGTCCGTACAATCGAAGCGCTTACTCTCTCGTCAAAAGGACGTGTTTGCGCGGAACTTGTACGTATGTCTGTCCCTATTGGGAGGGAACCAGATAAAGACATCATACGCCCAAACCCTGTTTTGGTGGAGCTGGCTGTACGTGTAAGTTCAACGCGGGAAACTGTCTCGCGCGCAGTGAATGACCTTCTAAAAAAAGGAATTTTGTCAAGAGAGCCGGGGGCCTTGATTGTACAAAGTCGCAGTGCTTTACGGGCCGGGATTAAATAGATACTTTAACGGGCGTGTAACTTTATTGTGTATGTCGTTTAAGAGCAAAGGCTCTAAGGTTTCCGGCGTCTTTTACCTGCCCGACATAGCCCGCTCGAAAGAGGTCAGAGGCTTCTAGTGCGATTAAACATGCGGCTTCTTCGGAAAGGATGACCCCTTGAGGCAGGCCTTTATGTAACAATCTCTGCATAAGATCATCTCTCTCAGGGCCTTCATGAAATCCGCTATGGAGCGCAATTTTAATGTCTGAATGCTTTTCTATAAGCAACATGGCTTCTTTAGCAGCTTCGCTAATGCTGGGATAGGTGACTCGTGCTTTTTGATCTGACCGCATGAGGGAGGTTGTTAGGATGCTGGGTGTGCCTGACTTGAGGGATTTATTTCGATTCGGCCGGGGTTTTGGATAGTCAATTATATATTGATCACGCTGGGTTTGCGCCCAATCTTTGACGTGTTCAGCAGTAAATGTAGTATCAACGCCGCCATCCCACAAAATAATTTGCGCCGCTTTGCTCATTAGGGTTTGGCTGCGCATAATGGCTTGTCCCATAGTGAATTGCCCTACCTGTTTATTCACTATAGCCTGCATCCAGTTTTCGGGCGCATTATATATTTTCACAGAAGCGGCTTGGTTTAAGCACATGTGAAATTTTTTGATCCATATATCGCCAAATGAACGGACGGAGGTATTCAGGTACGCCTCAATTTGCGTAGGAAGAATAACATTAAGTTCCGCTCCCTCCGCGAGTAAGGCTTCGGCAATAAGGATATCTGACCCCGCGGCCAGTGCACCATATCCAAACCCAATGTCTTCTCGTTGTATTACATGTGATATTTTGAGTTTTAGTGCGTCAATGTCTACCGTAGATAAGCTTTGTGTGTGCATGCTCTCTTTGTTTCTATCTGTATCACTTTCGAAAATGTGACCTGCATAATAGACGGTTTTGGGTGGCATAAATTTGTTTAACCAGTTTTGATCGCCGCCCCTTTTATTTAATATCATACGAAATTGTTTCAAAGTGGTAGCATGCGCTGTATAATTTAATGGGTCGTGATTAATGGCTGCTTGTAGACAGCTTTGTGTCTGGAGAATATTATCTAGAAGAAGCCAAGCTTCTGCACGTGTTGCATTTAGAAAATATAAGTCTGCAATAGGTAAATTGTCAGATTGGGGGAGCATTTTAAGAATGTTCTCAGCCCGAGCTTTAATTATATCCTTAGGCATTTCCGCGAGAAAAGCCATCGTCGCACTGTTAATGCCTGAATAGTATCCGTGTGTTGCACGAAAAGCGGCCTCATAACTAAGTGTGGATTCTCGCGCCCAATGTAAAGCCTCTTTACCCGTATGTTTAAGGCATAGATCTTTATACAGTCGCCCAGATAAAGACATTATATCTTCATCCGATTTTATATTTCCGAGTTTATAGCGTTTATGTTCGGCAAGGGCAAATTCGAGTGACCCGGCACGCGCTAAACTTAAAACCGCATCATATTTTAAAGAGGCATCATCTGGAGATGTTTTAAGCGCGACGAGGGCGGCGTCATATGTCTTTAAGTAATCTGTTGATGTGTGGTTCGGCAAAGTAGTCTTTCTGTTATCTTAATGTATAAGTATACACTTTTGTGCGCTGTGCAATTTTATATCTCTGGCAGGTAAGCATAGAAAAAAAATACATAACTGGCGTGATTTCTATCACGCCGCATTGTGATGTGCTTACTTATACGGAGTTATCAATCTAATAGTTTATACAATAACAGGGGAAATATGCATGCAAAAAAATCAATCCTATTTAAAAGACTGGGATGTTTATCAAGCTGAACGCCGAGAGAAAAGGGTCAAACACCCCATTCTATTGCCAATGACGTTGATGATGGATTCTAAGAAAGGATTTGTGCCTGAGCTTATGTCTATCGAGCAAGTTAAGGATGTGCAAAAGACATTTAATTTGACAAATTTTAAGCATTGGGCGCAATGGCCACTTATGTATGGCAAACCAGATTTGATTTTTTCTGATTATCTGGATTATTTTGGAAGTCTGAAGGGCGAAAAACCATGTAAAAGTGGGGCCGATTTGGAAGCGAATTCCCCACTCGATTTATATTGCTGCCATCCAACATGGTTGGTTTTCCGGCTTAAGAATTCCAATTGGTCATTTTCAAAACTTAGGCAGTATAGCACTGAGAATGATGCAGATGATATGTATAGAAACTTTGAAAAGGTGACACTGCTTGATGCGCAAACGCTTATTTTGCACAATAGGTGTCTATCTCAACATGAGGGTTTAAAGTTTAATTTACATGTGACTGTTGCTCAAACATTTGAAGGCCGCGCGATGCAAACAGATATTATTATCGATCCTGGAATGAATAATGACCCGCCCGTCACACTTTTGGATCCATAATTTATTTGTGAAAACAATTAAGTAAGGCGCGTTATTCGCGCCTTTTGCATGTACTAAGTTCCATGTTTATATTGTAATTTCTGACTTTTAGCTTTTTCAATAAGACATCCGTTTCTAAACATTTATTCAATACGGTAAGTGCATCTATCTTCTTTTTGAGTGTAGCAGGTAAGTTTTGCTCGTAAGTATAAACGGGAGACTTTAATGTAATACTGGCGAATTTTTCGGCCCTATTTATATCGCCAAGTTGATAATTTAAATTCATGAAAATATTTAATCGACTTAAAGATTGTAAATGATCTTCATCTTTTAAGGTTTGAATTGGTTTTATAAGAGACAATTCGTTTTGGGCTAATTTTAAATTCCCAGTTGCTATATGTCGCCTTATTTGAGAACCCTGTAATACAGGTATGAGGTTCACTGAGTTAGGATTAACTTCAATATATGAAATGAGTTGATCCCACTCTTCTATTTTTGGAGGTGATAACCCCCTATTTTGCCGAATAGACAAAATATTGTAATTGTGGTTTGCAAATGTTTTTAACCAATCGGTATTATCTGGTTCGTGTTCAATTAATTGTCGTAATGATGCTAAGGCCTGTAGGCTATCGGGTGAGGTTATTAAGTCAATTTCGTTGGTTATAACATCATTCAAATAATTTACTTTTGAAAGAGCAATCCGGTACTGGATGTGTTTATTTTGAGGGTGTTTATTGCGAAGTTTTTGGTATATTTTAATTTGCTTTGTTCTGTAATGTTTTACCATTTCAGGTGTGTCTCGTATTAGGGCAACTCTTGCGATGCCACTATATACATTGGCGAGACCAAATGAGGCAGATAAGTTTTCAGGGTTCAGGGTTAAGGCTTCATCAAAAAACTTTATAGACGTTTCATAAAAGTTTTCCGATTTTTCAAAATTCCTTAAGCGGTGATGGAGTAGCGCTATATTATTCTCACCATTTGCACGTTCAATAACCCAATTAAAATTATCTGGACGGGTTTCATAAAGTTTGTGTGAAAGAGATTTGTATTCATCCCAAAATGGAAATGCGTTTTCAAAATTTCCTTTTTTAAATTTTACAGCTCCAAGCCAGTATTGACTTTGTGAATGGTTATAGATCGCCGTCGTATAATTCCTATCTCTTTCCAAAGCACGCTCTGTTATAGCAGCGGCTTCGCGTGCATATATTTCGGCTTTGTCGTACTTTCCTGCATCTATTTCGACCTGAGTCAAAAGATGTAAAGCGCGTGCATAGCGAAAGAGGCGTGCATTTGGCATTTTGTCTATATCGCTATTTCCATAGTAAAGTTTTATCTTCTCACCCATTCCGTCTAATACATCGAGGCGACCTAAAGGGACGAGCTTGTTTTTTAGGTCGCCTATCATGTATTGTACGAGGCTTTCCGCTTCTGTTCTGTTGGTAACGGCAGCATTACGTGCTTTTATAGCGCCATAAGCGGTAAGCCCCATAAAGCTGGAAAAAAATAAAGCTAAACTAACAATTACCTGCGTTTGTCGTCGTCGTCTTTGCGCATCTCTGCGAATAAGTTGGTCTAAACCTAGTCCAAACATTGCCGCGGCAAGTTGGGTCGTGCCAAGGCGAAATCCGTCACGTCCACCTTCAAGTGTCGCGGCTAATGGTTCTTGGCCTTTTTCTATTAGGGCAGGTGGGAAAGCCGTATCTGGCGTGCCTTCAGCAAGTACGCATAAAATTGCAGCATCCCCATGGTGCTTTTGAAACAATCTAATTTCTTCATTTACCCAAAAAGAGGCCTTGGCAGCAGGGGAGCACAAAACGATCAAGTATTGAGAGTTTTTTATAGCCTCATGAATTTTTTCATTAAGGTTATGATGTGCCGACAGTTCCGTAGCATCACGAAAAAGGGGGGAAAGGCTTTGGCGAGTAGCTAGTGTTTTAAGATTTTTGGGAAGCTTAAACGTTTCAAGGTGATTTTGCAGGCGTTTAGCGATAATATTGTCGGCATGAGCATATGATATAAATCCAACGTAATTGTGCACATTTTACCTTTTGCATCATGAGCTTAGCTAGATTGAATACTAAGAGCCATAAGTTAGCAATCGAACAGCCATAATTATTGCACGAAAAATAGGGTGTAGAAATGAAAATTTATATATTGATATTACTTATTTACCGCTTGGAGTTAGATTTTAAGGGCTTTAATGAAGTCTGTGCTTGTAAAAGAGTATGAAATGATTTATTGTCTCGGTGAATTTATAGGATGTGAATCATGAAACTTAAAATTGCATTAATATCAGCAGTCGCTTGTGCCGCCTTTGCAGCACCAGTAAATGCTCAAGGTGTTGCCTCTATAATCGGTCAATTAAAAGCTGTGAGTGGTGACGTTTTAATTGAGCGTGGGGGACAATTTTTCAAGGCGCAGGAAAATAGTGCGGTGCTCAAGGGCGATCGTATTGTAACTAAAAACGGTGCAAACGTGCAAATTAATATCACCAATCCACAAGGTGCTTTACAGTGTGGTCAATCTGTTAACAGTGTGAAATCCGTCCTCGTTGGTCAAGCTAACTTTTGTGAGAATATTAAGAAACTTTCGAGACTTACGGCCAATGACCCTGCTTCTAAATTAAGTTCCATTACTGGTGGGCAAACAAGTGTTTCAACTGGTGCAGCTTCTGCGAGCACGACAGCTGGTGCTGCGGCGACTACTGGTACTGTATTGGGTACTGCGATGACAACATCGACTATGTTAGCTATTGCTGGTGCTGCCGTAGCCGTTGGTACGATTGTTGCCGTTGCGGATGACTCAAACAATACTCCTGCTAGCCCATAAGATAAAACACATTAAAGAAAAAGCCGCTTTTAAGCGGCTTTTTTTATAACTATTTCTACGGTTCAATAATATTGATGTTCTGGTTGTCGACTTTATTGGGCGTATTTATTTTTTACTTTCTTTATTGCCTGTTTAAAGTTTTATCCCGTTATGAGCTATTCTGAAACTGAGGCCTTAAAGGCCCTTCAAAGTGTCGTGGATCCGAAAACGGGTAAAGATATTATTAGCGCGGGATTGTTGGCGGATTTACAATTTAGCGATGGCCGTCTGCGCGTGATCCTGCTTATTGATGCCACTATGGCGGAAGCTTACCGTGTTGTTCAAAACGAGATGGAAGCCGCCCTTTCCAAAATAGGCGCTGTTCAAAGCGTTTCTGTTTTAATGACGGCCCATAAAGCAGGACCTAATATGGGATCCGCAAAACTAGCTTCGTCTCAACCGCCGCGTTCCAAAGGTAATCCGCACAAAGCCCGCCGCCCAGAGGGTTATCAGGGCGATGCGCATATACGTTCGCTTATCGCGGTTAGCTCGGCAAAGGGCGGCGTTGGGAAGTCAACAGTCGCGGCAAATGTAGCCGTGGCTTTGGCGAAAGCAGGACAAAAGGTTGGATTGCTGGACGCAGATATTCACGGCCCAAGCGCGCCCATTCTTTTTGGGCTGCGCGGAGAAATGGCCAATACGCATAAGCGCGAAGGCCGGATGATGATTGTCCCCAAAGAAGCGTTTGGGATTAAGCTGATGTCTATTGGCTTCCTTACCAAGGATGACGGCCCTGTGGTGTGGCGCGGGCCGATGGTACAGGGCGCGATCTCTAAAATGCTATGGGATGTAGATTGGGGAGAACTTGATGTTCTCATCATCGATATGCCGCCGGGCACAGGTGACGCGCAACTAGGCCTTGCTCAGGACGTTAAACCTAATGGCGCGATTATCGTTTCAACACCTCAAGATTTGGCGCTCTCCGATGCGCGTAAAGGCGTAGGCATGTTTCAAAAAGTGAACATACCTGTGATCGGTCTCGTCGAAAATATGAGTATTTACACTTGCCCAGATTGTGGGTCATCTCATGCTATTTTTGGACATGGCGGCGCGGAAGAAGAAGCCAAGACAATGGAAACAGAATTTTTGGGAGCGACCCCACTGCTGATGGATATTCGTCAATCTGGCGATGCAGGCCATCCTATATCCGCGAGCGGTGATGCTGCGGGTCAGGCCTTTCACGATATCGCCGAGCGTGTTTTGCCCTTTATAAAAGCAGTGGAAAAACGCGCTTAATAATCTGTTGAAACTTTTTTACGAACCGTCCAACGCGCCCAAATTAAGAAGATACGCGGCCCATCAATAAGATAGCGTTTCCAAAGGCGGCGAGGCTCTGACGCAAGACGATATAACCACTCTAGACGTGCATTTTGCATCCATTTTGGCGCGCGTTTTACACGCCCCGTAAGAAAATCGAGGCTGGCCCCGACACAAAGACCTAGGCCAATGCAATCGCCGCGTACAAGGCAGGCTTTGGCGATCATTTCCTGCTGAGGGGAACCGACGCAAATAAACGTATAACGCGCAGGATGATTGGCAATAAACTCTGCTGTATCTGCAACGGCATCTGGTTTGTGACGCAGCCCCATGGGCGGCTCATAGTGATTGATTTTCGTAAGGCCGTATTTTGTTTTTATGTCTTCCACGATAGAGGCATCGGCCCCAATCACATTAATAACATCTGTATCAGTTATCACATTATCGAATAATTGCAGGGTAAGATCAGAACCTGGAACAGCCTTTAAGGGTATACCACAAAAATTTGCCATGGCTTCGAGAATGCGTGAATCGCAAACAGAAATCCAAGAGGCTTCGTAGAGAGGTTTGAAAACATCGGGCTCTTTTGTCAGTCGAACAATGTGATCCACATTTGGCGTCACAATATAACGAAAGCTATGATCAAGCGTCATCCATTTGCAGCGGCTAAGCGTTTGCATCGGCGTTAGAGGGTCGAAATTTGTTCCTAAAAATTCGTAAAACCGCGTATTCACGCGCCAATCAATTTGACCGGGGCGTGATTCAATGCGCCGGTCGCTCCCACGTGCTTGCGCAGGGATTACTTTTGGTGCCGCCTTCATAATTCACCTATATCCAATATAGATGAGACCCTAGCAGACTAAAGTTAGGATAGGGTTTACAGCACCGCCAGAATGGATTCGGCCAATCTCGGGATGTTTTGATTGCTTGTTCCAGCCATGTTCATACGTCCAGAATTAGTCACATAAACTGAAAATTCTTCCCGCAACCTAATCGCTTGGGCCTCTGAAAGTGGCAGCATTGAGAACATTCCAATTTGATTTTTAATCGCTGCCGCGATGACTTCGCCGCCCTGAACATTCAGAGCATCAGAGAGTTGTTCGCGCAGTGAGTTAATCCGAAGACGCATCTCCGTTAGCTCATCCGACCAAATTTTCTTAAGATCATCATCCCCCAAAATACGAGCGACAAGCGCAGCGCCATGATCTGGCGGCATAGAAATCATACGGCGTTGAATAGAGCCCAGCTGGCTTTGCGCGATTTTGGCCGTATCCGTATCTTTGCAAATCATAGCCACAAGGCCAACGCGCTCGCGGTAAAGCGCGAAGTTTTTAGAACATGAGGCCGCAAAAATCATTTCTGGTGACGTGTCTATAATGCGGCGAAGGCCGTAAGTATCATCAACTAGCCCGCGTCCCAATCCAAAATAAGCCAAATCAATGAATGGCATGATTTGTTTTTCGGCAAGTAGATCAGCCACTTGGTCCCACTGCGCGTCAGATAAATCGGCGCCTGTTGGATTATGGCAACACCCATGAAGCACAACAATGTCGCCAGCTTTGGTGTTGTTCTTCAGGCAGGACATCATGGCATCGAAATCAACGCCCATCGTTTCGCGGTCATAATAAGGGTATTTTTTAAGCTCAAAGCCAGCGGAGCTTATAAGCGGAATGTGGTTCGCCCATGTTGGTGTGCTGACCCAAACGGTCGCGTCTGGATTGGCCGCATATAATATATCTGCGCCCATACGTAGTGCGCCGCTGCCGCCTGCCGCTTGAGAGCTGGCTATACGGTCGCGCCGTGATGCAATAATGTCATCACCTAAAATTAATGAAAGCATATGAGCGCGGAAATCAGCGTTCCCAGTGGTTGAGACATACGTCTTTGTCTCTTCTTCATTCCACCAGAGCTGTTCGGCTGTTTTCACGGCGCGCATAATCGGCGTTGCGCCGTCGCCCGTTTTGTAAACACCAACTCCAAGGTCAATTTTGTTTGGATTCGTGTCCGCTTTGCACATTTCCATAAGCGCCATAATGGCATCTGGTGGACGGGCGGTCAGAGCTTCAAACATGGGGAAACCTCGCATTAAAACAGACTTTCTCCCTAACGCGAAGCCGCCGACGTGGCAAAGAAAAAGAAACGACCTTGGCTAAATATTAATCCAAGGCCAAATACATTAGGCGCTAATCAGGTTTGCCTTGGTTTCATCCCGATGTTTTTTCAAATATTTCATGAAAGGTGTTCCGCCGGTGCCGACATCAGTATCATTTCCAGAACCGTTTTTATTTTGCTTGTTGATATAGCTAGCCGCATATTCAAGATGGCGCGTGCGAAAATCGGCAACGGCCTGCACATTAGCATTATAACTGGCGACTAGGCCCTTATGCCCGGATGTTTCAACAAAGCTGCGTAGCGTGCTACTGGCTCGCACATCATCAATGAATCGGCGATGGGCGGTGGGGCGATATATGTGGAGTTGATCCAGATAGGCTTTCAGTGGATCAGCGGCATGGCCAATCCCGAGCAGCGCGTCCATGGAGGGCACGATAGACGATTGCGACCCCGTCTGCCCGCGAAAGGCTTGCCCTTCGCTGCCGTAACGCTCCACGCCTTCATAGATAATACCGTTCGGCAAGGCCGGGTTATCGCGCCAACCGTGAATATAGGGGCGAACACGTTCGAAATAGACATAGGGATCACAGCGCTCTGGCATACGGTCAAAGATCGCATTGATCTTACCCCATGTCCCCGCCATGTCTTCGAGATGCGCCTGCACCGTGCCGTGATCATTATGGCCGATGGCTTCAATAATAGGCCCCATAAGCGCTAATGCTGCGCCAGCCTGTGCCTCAATCGCGACATGGACTAAAACGAACCAAGCTTCATCTTGGCCGCCAAGGAAGTGTTGAAGCATATAAATATTACTCAGATCAATCGGGCCATCTTTGTCAAATGTCCCCCAGTTATCGAGCACATAGCTGCTGTAAGGGAGGAGGGGTTGTTGCTCGAGCGCGTCAGCAATGGCCACCATCGGGCGGGCGAGCATAGAGGGCAAGACGGTCGGCGCTTCGGGTTCGCCCCAGACATAGGATTGCACCATGAAGGAGTAATGCACCATAGCGAGGCGGATTTGCGCCTCTGTGCAGTGGGGTAAAACATCCACGTAATCCGTATCGGGTAGGGCGCGTTCTAGCAATGAACGCACGCGGCCGGTTGGCAGAAGCTTTGGGAGCCGCATGGCGGTCTCACGTGCGGCGTGGAAGGCTTTTGGCAGAGGCGTGTCATTGACATCAAAACGGCACAAAAAACCCCGCTCGGCAGACATGTCATATTCAGACAAATTCAACATAATATTCCCCATGTGATGTATGATTTGACGCAATAATAACCTATCAATGACGCAATAAATGACGATTTAAGTTTTCAAATTTAATAATAGAGCAATAAATGATCAATTTAGACGCTATAAACCTCTCTATATTGTCTGAGTTAGAACGTGATGGGCGTATCACGAATTTAGATTTGGCGGGGCGTGTAGGCCTGTCAGCCTCGGCTTGTTTGCGCCGTGTGCAAGAGCTGGAACGTAGTGGCGTGATTAAAGGCTATCGTGCCGTGCTTGATCGCGCGAAAATGGGGGCGGAGTTCACTATTTTTGTTATGGTGGGGTTGTCGGCGCATCTACGCAAAGACGCACAGGCCTTCGAACGCGCCATGACGGCTTCACCGCAAGTGCGTGAATGCCATAATATTACGGGGGCGGTGGAATATTTACTCCGCGTCGAAGTCGCGACCTTAGCTGCCTATAAGGATTTCCACAGCAATGTGCTCGGGACATTATCCCAAGTCAGCAGCATTACGTCTTATATTTGTTTGGGTTCACCTAAAGATGCCCGAGGCTAAGACGATTGTGGTCTAATCCAAGTCTTGCCGTACTTTGGCTTGATTGAGCAAAACTTGCATGTCTTGCGCGGTTTGGAAGCTGTCATCGACGACGAATTTAAGCGCTGGCGTGGATTTCATTTCCATCTCTTTCCCAAGGCGGCCGCGTAGATATTTCGACGCGCGGTTAAGCGCCGCGATCAAAGTCTTGGCATCACCGCCACCGAGCGGAGCTGCATAGACAATGGCATGTTTCAAATCAGGCGAAGCTTTCACCTCAGAGATCGTCACAGAGATACCTTGCAAATCCGGGTCGCGGAAATGCTCTTTTTTGATGATCTCAGCCAGCATCCGGCGAATTAATTCGCCGGCTTTTAGCATACGTTGGGATGGGGCTTTGTGTTTGGCCATAAGGCTACAATCGCTCCCTAATCGAGCTTGCGCTCGATCATCTCAACGGTGAAACATTCGATGACATCGCCTTTGCGCATATCTTCGTATTTTTCAAAGGCCATACCGCATTCCATGCCCGCTTGAACTTTCTCGACTTCGTCTTTGAAACGTTTCAGCACAGACAACATACCTTCGTGGATAACAACATTATCACGAAGAAGACGTACGCCTGAACCGCGTTCAACACGGCCTTCGGTAACTTTCGAACCAGCGACTTTACCGAATTTCGAGATATTAAAGATTTCGAGAATTTCAGCGTAACCGATGAACGTTTCGCGGCGTTCTGGCGCGAGCATTCCTGATAGCGCGCCCTTAATCTCATCAAGCAGATCGTAGATGATCGAGTAATAGCGAATTTCAACACCTTCGCGCTCGGCCAAATCTTTGGCCTGGCGGTTTGGACGGACGTTAAACGCGAGAACAGGGGCGCTGCTGGCTTTCGCCAAAAGGATATCCGACTCGGAGATCGCGCCAGCTGCGCCGTGAATAACGCGGCACTTCACTTCGTCATTGCCCATGCCTTCGAGGCTGGATTTGATGGCTTCGACAGAACCTTGAACGTCGGCCTTCACAAGGACAGGCAGTTCGGAAACAGTTTTATCCTGTAGCTTGGCCATCATGGCTTCCATGCTGGCCATAGCGGACGGCGTAGAGGCAGAGGCTTTCTTCGATTCGCGTTCACGATATTCAGTGATTTCACGCGCTTTGGATTCTGTTTCGACAACCGCGAAAGGCTCACCCGGCGACGGCGCGCCGCTAAAGCCCATAACAGCAACAGGCATAGACGGCGTGGCAGATTTAAGCTGCGCGTTGCGCTCATCCATCATCGCTTTCACCTTGCCCCAATATTGACCCGCAACAACGATATCGCCGCGTTTCAGCTCACCGCGTTTCACGAGGAGCGTCGCGACAGGGCCACGCCCCTTTTCGATTTTACTCTCAATGATAAGGCCGTCGGCTGTGCGTTTTGGATTGGCTTTCAAATCCATCAACTCGGCTTGCATGGTGATGGCTTCGACCAAATCATCAAGGCCTGTTTTCTTCAGCGCCGAAACGTGAACCGACTGTGTTTCGCCAGACATGCTCTCTGTGATGATCTCATGCTGCAAGAGCTCCGTTTCAACCTTAAGCGCGTCGGCCTCATATGTGTCCATCTTATTGACGGCAACAATGATCGGCGCGCCTGCCGCTTTGGCGTGCTTAATACTCTCAATCGTTTGTGGTTTCACGCCATCATCGGCGGCCACAACAAGGATCACAATATCAACCGCCGCCGCGCCGCGTGTCCGCATTGCAGAGAAAGCCGCGTGGCCCGGTGTATCCAGAACCGTGATTTTAGATTTGTCTTTAAGCTGTAATTGGTAAGCGCCAATGTGCTGTGTGATGCCGCCCGCTTCGCCGCCAGCAACATCAGTCGTGCGCAGCGCGTCAAGGAGCGAGGTCTTGCCGTGGTCAACATGGCCCATAATCGCGATAACAGGTGGACGCGATACGCGGTCAGCTTCATCAGAATCGTCATCGTCTTTGATAAATTCAAATTCAACATCAGATTCAGCCACGCGTTTAACATTGTGGCCAAAGTCTTCGGCGATCAACTGCGCTGTATCCGCATCGAGCGTATCATTCACCGTGAGCATATCGCCCTGCTTCATGAGGTATTTGACAACATCCGCCGCGCGTTCTGCCATACGGTTGGCAAGCTCGCCAACTGTAATGACTTCGGGGATGGTGACGTCGCGTGCGCGCTTATCTGAACCTGATTGGCCCCCGCGCTGACGTTCTTTTTCACGTTCACGCGCCCGCTTCATAGAGGCGAGGGAACGTTGGCGTTCATCATTACCCGCCAGAGCCGACACGATCGTAAGCTTACCTTTACGGCGCTTATCATCGCGTGCGCCGCGTGTTGGTTTTGTTGGCTGGTTACGGCTTTTCTTGATACGGCCGCCAGCTTTTTCAAGTGCAGTGCGCGTATCTGTGTTCGCAGCTTCTTTGTCTTTGCGTTCTTTATCAATTTCGCGTTCAGGCTGAGGGCGATGTGCTTGCTGAGCCGCTTCTTGGCGAAGGCGTTCGGCCTCTTCCGCTTCCATGCGGCGAAGCTCTTCCGCTTCCTCGGCCTTTTTCTTAGCCTCTAGCGCTTCGCGCTCTTCATCCATTCGGCGTTTGCGTTCCGCTTCTTCGAGGCGGCGCTGTTCGTCGCGGGCTTTTTGTTCAACAGCGGCAGAATTAATCGCGGCTTGGCGTTTTACATATTCGGCTTTGGAAAGACCAAGCTTGCGAGCTGCGGCTGCGGCTTCATCAACTGGAGCCTTCGCAGGTTTTGCTGCGTCGCCAGCTTTTGGTGCAGCCTTGCCTGGTCCGCCAACAACGCGGCGGCGTTTTGTTTCAACAACGACCTGCTTAGAGCGGCCACCGGAAAAGCTTTGGCGTACTGTCCCGCCGCCTGATTTATTCAGGCTGAGGGGGCGCCGTGCGGGCTTTTTATCTGTATCGTTATTATCGGTCATCTATCTCACATATCGCAGGGTCATAACGCCTACGCTTTCTGTTAACTTCCATTTGTGAAGTTGGGCGCACACTAGCGCCCCGCGTCACATATTCAACTCTCAATCCCGCCTAAAGGGTATTTTCAGGCAGGGTTATTTCTCATGCGCTAAATCAGGCCAATCGGCAGGGATAAAATCGCGAAAACCGGATAGTTTTTTCGCGTCCTGCGTAAATGATTTAGCTAATTTTCCGCGCGGTAGGCCTAAATGAATAATTGTCTCGCGCCCTAAGGCTTCAGCAAGCTGCGCGCCACTGAAACACCCTAAGGCTTTCGGAACAGGGCGTTCCAGTTCAAGCGCTACGGCTTTGGCCAGTGTGCGTATTTTCCCGCGTCCGTCTGGTGCGCCGTCACTCGCTTCAATGCGCCAAGCGACATTGCCTTGTCCGGCGGCGGCTTTGACTTGGTCAAACCCAATATGGATATGGCCTGATTTTCTGGCCATTGTCAGCAAACCCAACAGGCGTCGCGAAAGAAGGTTTTCAACCATATCAACCAAGCCATCAGGGATGATTGCTTTGGTTTTAAATCCGCGCGGAAAGCCGCCGTTCTTAAGCGTCGTTTGCATCGCCTCTCGCGTGGCCGTGACCCAAACACCGCGCCCCGGTAGTTTCCCTGAAATATCAGGGGTAACTGTGCCGCTTGGGTCGAGGACAAAGCGGATCATATCTTCTGCGTCACGGCTCTCCCCGCTGGCGAGGCAGCGGCGATCTTTGCCTTTGTGACCGCGTTTATCGACCCAGTTTTCTTCTGAATCGATTGCGTGCAGCTCCTCAGTCGGCGCATTTTCAGGCGCGCCTTCATCAGCAGGGGGATATGTGGGCGTGTTGGTCAATATTTATCCTTGAATGATATCCTAGCTAGAGAAAACGTCTTCGGCTGTCAGTACCGCTTCGCCGCGTTCGTCCAGCGCGGGCGCGCCTTCGACTTCTTCGACTTCAGGCTCAAGCGCAGAGGCGTCGATCCAGCCTGCTTTCACGCGGGCTTGCATGATGAGCATAGTCGCATCGTCCTGAGACATTTTGAACGTTTCAAGAATACCGTCTTCGTGGATTTTCTCGCCGTTCTTAAACTCATTATAACCGCGCAAATCATCCGGGATAAGACCCGCCACATCTTCGACAGTTTTAATCTCGTTCTCGCCAAAGATCACCGCCATAGGCAGGGTGACGCCTTCAATCTCCAGCACAGCATCTTCCACCCCAGCGGCTTTACGTTCCGCGTCCTGCTCTTCGGCTTGGCGTTGCAAGAATTCACGGGCGCGGGTTTGAAGCTCTTCCGCGGTTTCTTCGTCAAAGCCTTCAATCGCTGTGAGTTCTTCAATAGCAACGTAGCCGACTTCTTCCATATTACGGAAACCTTCAGAAACGAGGAGCTGCGCGATCATTTCGTCTACATCGAGGCCTGTCATGAACAATTCAGAGCGCTCAGCAAATTCACGCTGACGGCGTTCGCTTTCTTGCTCTTCCGTCATGATATCAATCGCCCAGCCAGAGAGCTGTGACGCGAGGCGCACATTTTGGCCACGGCGGCCAATCGCGAGCGAGAGCTGCTCGTCTGGGACAACAACTTCGATACGGTTTTCGTCTTCGTCCATAACAACTTTTGTTACTTCGGCAGGCTGCAATGCATTAACAATGAATGTCGCCGCGTCATCTGTCCAAGGGATGATGTCGATACGTTCGCCTTGAAGTTCATTGACAACGGCTTGAACGCGTGAGCCCCGCATACCGACACAGGCACCGACAGGATCGATAGAGCTGTCATTAGAGAACACAGCGATTTTCGCGCGGCTGCCTGGGTCGCGGGCGACGCTGACGATTTGGATGATACCTTCGTAAACTTCGGGAACTTCCTGAGAGAAAAGCTGCGCCATAAATTCAGGGGCCGAACGTGAGAGGAAGATTTGGCTGCCGCGTGGTTCTTCGCGCACATCCATAATGTAACAGCGAATACGGTCGCCATTTTTAACGTTTTCACGCGGTAAAGTTTGATCGCGGCGGATCACGCCTTCGGCGCGGCCAAGATCGACAATGATGTGGCCATATTCAACGCGCTTAACGATACCGTTGATGATTTCGCCAATGCGGTCTTTAAATTCAACAAATTGACGCGCGCGTTCGGCTTCGCGAACTTTTTGCATGATAACCTGTTTGGCCATCTGGCTTTGAACGCGGCCAAATTCAATCGGAGGGAGCGGCGTGACAATCTCGTAGCCAATTTCGGCTTCAGGGTGATCGAGCTGCGCTGTTGCGAGGTTTGTTTCCGTCGCATCGTTTTCAACTTCTTCAACAACCGTAATCACACGTGTCAAATCCATAGCGCCCGTTGTTGGGTCAAGTTTCGCGCGAATATCAAGCTCGCTGCCGTAACGCAGGCGCGCCGCTTTTTGGATCGCTTCTTCGATCGCCTCTAGGACAATAGATTTGTCGATGGATTTTTCTTGAGCAACTGCTGCTGCGATTTGCAAGAGTTCTAAGCGGTTCGCGCTAATTCCGGCTGTGGACATATTTGTCTCCTATGAGTCGGGGTTCGAGTGAGAAGGGTCAGAGGGGCTTAGTGCCGCGCGGGCTTTTTGCCCCGCTTCGATAAGCTCATCAGTGATTAGTAATTTGGCTTCGGAAATCCACGCAAAAGGAATTTGCGCTGTGTCGTCTTCGCCGTCGAGGTTAATGTCAATGTTCTCGCCGTCAATACCCGCGAGCGTGCCGCGAAAACGTTTGCGGCCTTCCACGAGGCGGTCAAGTTCAACGCGCGCGAGATAGCCTGCGTAAGTTTCAAAGTCAGCGAGCTGCGTTAGGGGGCGTTCCATACCGGGTGATGACACTTCGAGGATATAGGCATCGCGGATCGGGTCTTCGACTTCGAGAGCGGATGAGGCCGCGCGGGAGAGAGCTTCGCAATCGCCGACTTCCATCATGCCATCAGAAATACGCTCCGCCATAATCTGGAGCGTAGAACGTTTACCCGACATCACGCGCAGGCGCACGATACGCAGACCAAGGTCGGCGGCGATAGGCTCTACAACTGTCAGGACGCGGGCGTCCAAATCCGTTTTTGTAATCATGCGTCAGTCTACTTTCTTTCGCCATTCTTAGGCCGTGATAACGCCAGTGTTTCAGGCAATAAAAAAGCGGCCCCTTTGGGGCCGCCGTTAGCATCCTGTGCTAGGGCGTCTGTCTTGAGCACGGATATAGGCCCCTATGCCCAGTTTGGCAAGGGTGATTCTGCGGTCCATAATTGCGCCTTATAATGGAGTGCGGATTTAGACCCGCGTGAACTCAAAATAATGGCATTCACGGCCTTCGCGTCCCGCTTTGGCCTCGTAACGCGTTCCGGGCCAATCATCGGGGCGTGTGCGCCAATTTTCTTTGGATGCGGGCGACCAAGTAAAGCCGCCATGTTTATGCAGGCGCGTCAGCGTCCAATCGACATAATGTATAATGTCACTGGCAAAGCGAAAGGTGCCGCCGGGGCGGATGATACGGTGGAGCTCTTCGATGAATTTTTCATTAATCAGGCGGCGTTTATGATGCCGCGTTTTATGCCAAGGGTCTGGGAAGAGAACAAAGACGCGGCCGAGCGAGGCTTCGGGCAGGCCGCTTATGATATCGCGGGCATCCCCATGATGCAAACGCACATTTGTAAGATCATCATCTGAAATACCGCGCAGCGCTTTGGCGACACCGTTCTCAAAGGGTTCCGCACCCCAGCATTGAATATTGGGATTTGCTTGCGCCTGCCAGAGTAAATGCTCTGATCCGCCAAAGCCAATTTCGAACCAAACATCCTCAAATTCGTCTG
>JBMYWT010000023.1:0-15034 GCA_049607665.1 Maricaulaceae bacterium | reverse complement strand
CGAATTGATCACGGAGCCCCTTAGTGGGGAGAGAAATTTTGGGATAAAGCTCGTCATAAAGACGATTTTGCAGCGGCGATAAAGGTCGTCCCTTGGCGCGGCCAAAGGTGCGAAACCTATCGCCGTCGCGAAGATATATTTTTGATGTTTCCGTCATAGCTCCGCTTAAGCAAATTATAGGCGGTCTGGCTAGAGGGAAGGCGCGATTTACGTTTCAGATGCCGCAGCTAGTGATCTAGCAAGCTCTAAAACTTGACGACGTACCGCTTTATTTTTGATCTTAGATACAGCTGTTGCAAGTGAAACGCCATCCGTACTTTTGATGAAATCATAAACAATAGGTGTATGGTCGCCTTTGGCGAAACCTTTATCGGTCACATTACCTTCTTCGAGGCCATCAAAGAAATAAGAAACGGGGACATCAAGAACTTGTGATAATTTCCACAAGCGGCTAGCGCCTACGCGGTTTGTGCCACGTTCATATTTTTGAACCTGCTGGAATGTTACACCAAGCATATCACCGAGTTTTTCTTGGCTCATTTTCAGAATTTGTCGACGCACGCGAACGCGGCTTCCGACATGTGTGTCAACAGGGTTTGCTGATCTTGGCCCGTGCTTAGAAACCATTATTTTATCCTCAAGTCGTCGGCGTCACCCGGCCCCCCCGTGCGCGTCACTTTCCGATATGTTATGATAGACGCGATCCTAATTTCACATATGTCCATCGTTTGTATGACAATAAACATAGAATGCCATTTATCAAGATCAGAAGCTGCATAAGATTAAAAGAATAATGCGTATTATGAATCATATTAGGAATTTTGGTATCTATTGCCATTATTTCGTCAATTTTGGATGTTTTTATCCACTTTCCATAAGGTGTGATGCTGCCGGAAAGACCATTTGCAGCGGCGCGGATGACAGGAACGCCCTCTTCTATGGCGCGGTAACGGGCTTGATTGGCATGTTGATGCGGCCCAATCAGGCTCCCAAACCAAGCATCATTGGATTGATTTAAGATCCATTTAGCCGGATTTTCTTTAAGGCGCGGCGTCATATGCGGGAAAATAATTTCATAACAAAGCTGCGGACTGACGCGCGGTAGACCGGGAAAATCAGCCAAAGTTTTTTCCTCAGCGGCTGATATAGATGCCAATGCCGTGGTGAGGGGAAGAATTTTCCTGTCTTCAAGCCATTTTCCGCCCGGTATATACTCGCCAAAGGGGACAAGTTTAGCTTTATCGTTAATTGCCTCTAATGTGGCGGAGCCATCCGTGCCAAAGCTAATCGCGGCAGAGCTATTATAGTAATCAAGAGCCACATCGCCATTTGGCAAAGAGCGGCTTTCTTCGCGAAGGCTATTTAAGAGCCAAATGGGGGGCGTATCATCAGCACTCAGCAAAACCCCCGACATAGCTTCCATGAGGGCTTGGTTTTCAAGGACAAGACCAATGGCAGCGCCTTCGGGCCAGATGACGTGCGTGATATCTTCTAGCCCTGGAGAAAGTGTCGCCGTAAGATATTGGTTCACAATGTTAATAGCACTATCGCGATCAAATTGATCTGATTGTTTAAACGGCACTTGCACAATGCGTAAGTTCACATCGGGCACAAAAATATCCTCAGAACCATTAAGCCTGTGAACACCAAAGCCAATAACCATTGCTAGTGCTGCGGCCACACACAGACCGCTTTTAAGTGTATGCCTTTGTGGACGGCCTAAAAACCCAGCGAGCAAAAATGTAAGCATGGTCAGCCCATAAATCCCGATCAGGGAGGCGATCTGAGAAATAGGCCCACCCGCCTCAAAAATATAACCGGGTAAGTTCCATGGGAAGCCTGTGAAAATATGCCCGCGCAATATTTCCATAAGCGTAAAGAGCGCCATAAAAATAAAAGGTGCCATGCGGCGACTCGGGGCGACGATTTGGTAAAGATAGCCAGCTAGCCCCCAGAAAAACCCTAGGAGCGCGCCTAGGGCTAAGATCATGGGCGGCATGATCCAAATATATTCTGGCCCGCGCGAGATAAAGGCAGAGCCAATCCAAAACGTCCCGCAGAGAAAATACCCCAGTCCAAACCAAAACCCGATACCAAACCCGCTGCGCCGTGGACGGGGTTGTGTGCGGGGGACAGAAAATAACCGCCATGCCAAAATGGACAAGGCGAATATAGATAGCGGATAAATATGGAACGGAGCGAGACCTAAAACGGCTATACCGCCTAATATGAAATCAAGGCCACGACCACGCCATCCACTATGGCTGAAAAGCGTGCGTAGGGCTTGCATTAGGATTTAGGCGGCGTGTTGTTTTGAGGCGGTTTTTCTGGCGCGTTAGCTTGGCTGGCACGTTTTTTTTTGGATTGATCCCGAATTCGCAGGCGTTTAATGCGGCGGGCATCGGCATCAATGACTTCAAATTCGAGGCCGTCAGGGTGTTTGATTACCTCACCGCGCTCGGGGATACGGCCGGCGAGTGTAAAGATCAGCCCGCCTAGCGTATCAACATCGTCTTCTTCGTCCGGCGTAGCGAAATCACGGCCTAATTTTTCTTCGAAATCATCAATGGGGGTGCGTGCGTCAGCTTCCCAACTCATTGCGCCGCCGCTTTCCGTCACGTCGACAAGGCCGACTTCGATTTCATCATGTTCGTCTTCGATGTTGCCGACAATTTGTTCGACCAAATCTTCGAGCGTCACTATGCCGTCTGTGCCGCCATATTCATCGACAACAATCGCCATGTGAATACGCCGCGCTTGCATACGCGAAATTAATTCTTCCGCCAGCATAGACGGCGGCACATAAAGAACTGGGCGCAAGATACTCTGCGCGACTTTGCGTTCCTTATAGGTCACCCCGTTTCGACCCTTCGCGTTGAGCATAAGATAAGGCAGCAGATCTTTAATATGGATGAGGCCGAGCGGCTCATCGAGTGTGTCCTTGTAAACAGGCAAGCGCGAATGCCCCGCGTCTTTAAAAGCGATCGAGAGGTCATGAATGCCAATGTCTTTTTCAACACAAACCATATCGGCGCGCGGCACCATAACGTCTTCAACACGCAAGCGGTGAAACTCTTCTGCTGCCGTCATCATACGGTTATGGGCGGCGCTCTGTCCGCTTTGCGTCGTGTCTTTGACGTTGCGCCCAAAGATACGGCTCAGCCAATTTGATTTTTCAGGTGTGTTTACGTCAGGCATCTTAGGCTTTCGTGCCAAATTCATAGGGATTGTCAATGCCCAGTGTTTTCAGGGCCGCAATTTCGAGGGCTTCCATCTCCTCGGCTTCCGCGTCTGTTTCATGGTCATAGCCTTGTAAATGTAACAAACCATGAATGATAAGGTGGGTGAGGTGATGTTCAGTAGACGTCGATTTCTCGGCCGCTTCGCGCTCAATCGTTTCGCGCGCCAGAACAATGTCGCCCATTAAAGACGGCGCGCCAACGATATTTTCGGGCATGGCAGAGGGGAAAGACAAGACATTCGTCGGTTTGTCTTTCTCGCGGTAATCACGGTTTAAGATTTGGATGTCCGCGTCATTGACAAAGGCGAGGCTAAGTTCCCCCAAAATAGGCGAGTTTAATTGCGCCAAGCCTACCGCCGCCGCGCGTTTTGCTATGGCATCAAGGTCAAAGGGTAATTCAGCCCAAGCTGCGTCTTGAATATCAATAGCAATGTCAATGGGGGCAATGTTTATGGGGCAGGCGGTCAATGGCTTGCATTATCCTTCTCATAGGCATTGATGATTTTACCCACCAGCGGATGACGCACCACATCACTTGAAAGGAATGTCGTCGTGTGAATGCCTTTAATATCCGTCAAAATCCCGAGCGCATGAGCCAACCCCGACTGCACGCCGCGTCCCAAATCAGATTGGCTTGGGTCGCCCGTGACGGCATATTTCGCGCGTTCACCTAGGCGCGTTAGGATCATTTTCATCTGGCTGACGGTGGCGTTTTGCGCTTCGTCGATCACCACGAAAGCATCGGATAACGTTCGCCCGCGCATAAAGGCGACGGGCACAACCTCGATCTCGCCATTTTCGCGGCGGCGTTCAACGTCTTCACGGCCGAGTACCATGTTGAGCGCATCCCAAATGGGCTGCATATAGGGGTCAACTTTTTCGTTGAAATCCCCGGGCAAGAAACCCAAGCGCTCGCCTGCATCGACGGCAGGGCGGCAGGCAATAAAACGCGCGACTTCACCGCGCGCGAGCAATGACGCGCCATAGGCGGTGGCAAGGAAAGTTTTCCCAGTCCCCGCAGGGCCGACCCCAAAGTTAATCGTGCTTTCTTGCAGGGCGTTGATAAATTCTTCTTGGCGCGGTGTTTTCGGCACGATGGGCGCGCGGCGCGGAAATGGAATGATTGCATCGGCCTTGGCCGCTTTGACTTTACCGTCACCAATGGCGCGTATCAGCGCGCGAATATCGCCCGCTCCGCAGGGCCAACCGCGTTCAACGCGTTGGTAAACCTCGCGCACGATTTCAGCCGCGCGTGCGCGGTTCGGCCCGTCGCCATTGATATTGACGCTCGATCCTGGGGCCTCGATATAGACATCGAACGCCTCTTCGATTAGGGCCAAATTCGCGTGATTGGCCCCGCATAATTTGCGCACCATATCGGCATCATCAAATTGCAGCGTATCGGTGCGGTTACTCATTCGTGCTGCTTTCTGCCAAATGCCCGCTTAAGGAATTACGCCCCGCATCCGTGATCGTCACAGGCACAATCGTGCCAATCAAACTCTCAGAACCATCAAAATGCGTGCCTTGCAAATAAGGACTACGCCCAAAAAGCTGCCCACCCTTACGGCCCACGCCCTCGACGAGGACATCAAGCGTCCGCCCGATCAGGCTTTTGTTGAAATCCTGCTGCTGCGTGTAGAGCAAATCTTGAAGCCGTTTCAGGCGCTCTGATTTCACCTCTTCATCCACTTGGCGCGGGAGGCCTGCGCCAGGCGTGCCTGGACGGACAGAATATTTAAACGAGAATGAACTGCCGTAACCGATCTCTTCTACGCATTTTAATGTCGCCTCAAAATCCGCGTCGGTTTCACCCGGGAAACCAACAATGAAATCCCCCGACAAGGCGATATCAGGCCGCGCCGCGCGAATGCGCTCGATCAAAATTTTATACTCGGCATAGGTATGTCCACGGTTCATCGCCCGCAGCACATTATTACTCCCCGCCTGAATCGGTAGATGTAAGTAAGGCATAAGCTTGGGTTCATTGCCGATAGTTTCGATCAAATCATCTTCCATGTCGCGGGGATGTGACGTCGTAAACCGCAGGCGGTCAATCCCGCCGATCAGGGCGATGTGGCGAATAAGTTGCCCCAATCCCCATGTCGATCCGTCAGGCCCTGCTCCGTGATAAGCGTTTACGTTTTGTCCGATCAACGTGATTTCGCGAACGCCTTGCGATGCGAGGCTACGCGCCTCGGCCACGATTTGATCGACAGGGCGGCTGACTTCCGCGCCGCGTGTATAGGGCACGACACAGAACGTGCAAAATTTATCGCAACCTTCTTGGATTGTCAGAAACGTCGAAAACCCTTTGACGTTACGCGTCTGCGGCAGTTGGTCAAATTTTTCTAATGTGTCGAAATCCGTTTCCAAAACGTCGCCTTGTGCGCGGGTGACGCGGGCAATCATCTCGGGCAGCTTGTGATAGCTCTGCGGCCCGAGCACCATATCCACGACGGGCGCGCGGCGCATGATCTCTTCACCCTCAGCCTGCGCAACACAGCCCGCAACCGCGACGGTCATCTCGGGCTTATTCTTGTCCTTCATTTTGCGAATACGGCCTAGCTCTGAATAGACTTTCTCGGCAGCCTTTTCGCGAATGTGACAGGTGTTTAGGATCACGAGATCGGCATTATCAGGCGCTTCGGTGGGGGCGTAACCAATGGGCGCAAGGACGTCTGCCATGCGCTCACTGTCATAGACATTCATTTGGCAGCCATAAGTTTTGATAAAGACTTTTTTCGTATTCGCGCCGCCGTCAACATCTTGGGCTTGGGGGGAGGCAGGGATCACGTTCGGGCTGTCGATATCACGGGGCGCGTTTTTATCGCGGGGTGATGGAGATGTCATAAAGGGTCTTTCGTTAATGGCGCGCGTATAGGCGAGAGCGCGGCGCGGGGCAAGGGGCCGTGATAAATTGTAAATTTGCTATGGGTTATCGGCGCTGTGGCGCGAAGTAACTACTTTAGCTTCCGTCCGTAAAGTTCCAAGCGGTGATCGACCAATTCATACCCCAATTTTTTCGCGATTTTTTCTTGTAGAGCTTCGATCTCTTCGTCCATGAATTCTATGACGTCGCCTGTGGTGACGTCGATTAAGTGGTCGTGATGCTCTTCGTCGGCGGTTTCATAACGCGCGCGTCCGTCGCGGAAATCATGTGTTTCGATGATGCCGCTGTCAGAGAACAATCTTACAGTACGGTAGACTGTGGCGAGCGAAATTTTAGGATCAATCGCGGCAGCGCGAGCGTATAACTCTTCGGCGTCGGGATGGTCTTTCGCGTCCGAGAGCACACGTGCGATCACGCGTCTTTGCTCTGTCATCCGAAGGCCGCGCTCTGCGCATTTTGTTTCAATCCAACTGGTCATAGAGGCTATGTAGCTCGCCGCGCGCGCGCCGTCCAGCACAGTTGCAAATCAACTCACAATTAAAGTTTTGCGAAATGTCAGCGCCGCAACGCGTCCGTTCTCGCGGCGGTAATAGGCGGGGCGTTTGCCGATGGCGTCATAGCGCGCGGATTTATAGAGCGCGATGGCGGCAGCATTGTCTTCGGCGACTTCGAGGAAGATGAGTTCGACTCCTTGTTGTGACGCCGTTTGTTCAGCTGCTTCGAGGAGTCTGTTTGCCAACCCCTTGCGCCGCGCCGTTTTGGCGATGGCGATGGTGACGATATCGGCTTGATCGGCCGCGCTGCGTAGAATGATGAAGCCACAGAGTTCATCGCCTTGGGAAATCCCCAGACACAAATCGTTATTGATATGCCCGCTTAGCGTTTCCGCGCTCCAACCTGTTTCAAAACTCTCCGCATGAATGACGGCGGCTCTTTCCGCGTGCTCACTGCGAAGGGGCGCAATCACGGTGTTACGCCGCCCGGTAATTTGGCATCAGGCGGACGAGAATAAAGCGGCGCAGCGGGGTAATCATTTGGCGCTAAATCGATAGCGCGCCATGCCATGACAGACACTGAAATTGATCCTGTTAATTCATGCACTGTATGATTTGACAGACGCGCGTGAACGGCGTCAGTCTTATCCGTTTGCGGAATAGCGATGGGCTGTCCGCGTTCAAAGAATTGATAGCTTAATTCCCCGCGCCGGACATCCGTGAAAATCGCAAATGTGTCTTTGCCTTCGGGATCAATCTGGGAGGCATAAACCTCAAGCGCGGAAACCCCCAAGACAGGAATGTCATGTGGCAGAGCAAACCCTACGGCAAAAGCGAGCGCGACCCGCAGCCCCGTGAAACTGCCGGGGCCGCTGCACACGGCGATGCGGTCAATATCGGCGGGCGAAAGTCCTGCCTCTGTCAGGCATTCTTGAACCATGGGCGCGAGTCGTTCGGCATGGCCGCGCCCCAGTGTTTCGGATTTAGCGGATAAGATACGGCCGCGATCTACAATCGCGCAGGCGCAATCTCCGCCTGTCGTATCCAATCCTAAAACAATCATGGCCGCGCGCCGTTATTGAACGGCTTGTTCAACCCGCGTCACTTCGGGGACATAATGTTTGAGCATATTCTCAATGCCTGATTTCAGCGTCATGCTGGAGCTTGGGCAACCCGCACAGGCGCCGCGCATTTCCAAATATACCGCGCCGTCTTCATCATCGAAATGTTTAAACACAATATCGCCGCCATCTTGGGCCACGGCGGGACGAACGCGAAGCTCGATCAGCTCTTTGATTTGTTCCACTATCTCTAGCGTCACGCCTTCATAGGTGCGCTCGATTTCGGGGACGTTGTTAATTTGATCCGTCAGCGGCACACCGCCCGCCACATAAAAATCCATAATCGCGCCGAGGACGGCTGGTTTTAAATGTTTCCACTGCGCGTCATCGCCTTTGGTCACAGAGATAAAGTCATTGCCGAAAAACACATTCGTCACATCTGGGATCATGAACAGCATTTCCGCAAGCGGGGCGTTTGACACATCATCGCCGCGCGCAACGTTTACGGGGGACTTATCTGTGCCCACTACATCACGTCCCGGTAGGAACTTTTGGGTCGCCGGATTTGGCGTGTCTTCGGTTTGTATAAACATAGGGCCTCGCAGATATAAAGCGTTACGCGATACATGGCGATTTTGCGGCGTAGTTGCAAGAGAGGGCGGCGTTTTGTCTGCCTTTTGATGTTCGGGCGCATTGACCGCGTGTAGGGCGGCGGCCATGATAGGCCTATGAAGTGTATTCCCTCTTTTATGTTTGTTTGTATTATTATGGGGGCAACACAAGGCTGCGCTAGTCTTGCGACGCGTTTGCCCGATGTTGGCTCTACCGCGTTGAAATTTGAACAGCACCGACAAGAAACGGCTGCATTTGCCGAAGTCGATCAGCTTTATGCGCGTCTACACCATGTGACCGCACCGATATTGGCGGCGAATACAGAGCTTTGCCCAAAGACGCGCTATGATATTGGCGTGACGACGCATAAGCTAAAATCATACCCTAAAGATATGCGCGTCGCTGCGGCGCGCGAATATGGCGCGAAAGACACACCAAGCATTCGTTTTGTGCGGCCCGGTTCACCTAGCGCGATGGCAGGAATTGAACGTGGAGACGCTATTGTTGGCGCGGATGAACGGCCTCTGTCTGCCGATGACAAAGGTCTGCAGACCTTGTTTGAAGACGGCGGTCGTGAAATTAGCATTCGCAAAAAAGATGGAACCCTCAAGGGCTACACAGTTAAGTCACGAGAGATTTGCGGTTATAATCTGAACCTAAAAATGAGTTCCGTCGTGAATGCTTACGCTACAGGTAAATCTATATCCGTGACATCGGGCATGATGAAGTTTGCGAAAAATGATGAGGAACTTGCCCTCGTGATCGGACATGAACTGGCGCATAATACGATGAACCATGTGCGTAAAATTGTGACCAATACGATCGTTAGCGGCATGGCGAAACGTTACGCGCGGCCCTTTGAATCCGAGGCAGATTATGTCGGGCTATATTATCTTGTGCGGGCCGGATATTCAGCAGAGGACGTGGAAGATATGTGGCGGCGTATGGCGTTGACGAGTCCCCGTCATGTGGCGCGCGCGAAAACGCATCCGACTTATCCTGACCGCTTTCTTCGAATTGCAGCTGCGCGCGAGGAAATTGCGGCCAAACAAAAACAGGGCAAACCCTTATATCCCAATTTCATAGATGCCAAAGAATTTGAAAAGCGTGTCTATACCCGTGCCGCTACTGATAACGCGGAATGAAAAACACATTGAAAACAGTCGTGTCTGCTTTGATGGGCTTTATACTATTGACTTTACTGAGCGCGTGTCAGCAAAATGCCGAAGCGAGTCTCACCGAAGACGCGCTTTATGAAATGCCAAAAGATGAGAGCGCCGAAGTTAAGTTTTCAGATATTTTAGCTGAATACCAACAGCTCAACACACGGCTTGAAAACATAGCCGCGCGCTTGCAACTCGCCAATGTAGAGCTTTGCCCCATCAAGCAACGTGACCCGGGTTATACGGTGCATACACTTGATGATTACTCTGAAAACTTACAACCCGTTGCAGGTTATTTACTCGGGGTCGATGAAAACCTGTCCTTACGAACAGTTCGGGTAGGATCTCCTGCGGATGCGGCGGGTTTGAAACCCGGTGATAAATTAATCAGGGTGGGCACGGCAGGCCTGCCGAGCGGATTAACGCAGAAGTCGTTTTATGATTTGGCCATAGAGCGAGAGTTCCGCCGTGACGAAGCCCAAATTACGGTTTTAAGGGATGACCAAAATCAAACTGTATCAATCACCCCGCAAACCTCATGCGGATATCCTATCCATGTATTTTTTAGCCAGACGGTGAACGGCTATACGGACGGTGAGGCAGTGTGGATAACCTCGGAACTGATGCGGCAGCTTGATGATGATGTAAGCCTGGCATTAATTGTGGCACATGAAATGGCGCATGCAATTGCCGGGCACATGGAGCAAACGCCGTCAAAAGAGCTTGAGTTGATCGCTGACCGTATGGCGCTTATTATGCTCTCGCGTGCGGGGTATGATATCCACCAAGCGATTGCTTATTGGGAAGACACAAGTCACCCGCATCAGCAGTATCAAAATTATTCGCTTACGCATCCGAATATTGAGGAACGTCAGGCCAATTTAAACGCGGTCTATGCGGCTATAAAAAAGGCGGTCCAAGATGACCGCCCTTTAGATTTTGATATGGTCGATCTAAAGGATTAGTGCCCGGAGTGATCCATGTCGTCACCACGGCCTTCGACTTTGGCCATCAAACCTACCATCTCGCCATTGTCGAAATGAAAGCTAAGCGCGGCTTCGGTTGCTGTATCCTCTAAAACCGTGTCAAACATCATGAGGTGATAACTGCCGGGTTTGAAGGTAATGCTTGCGCCACTTTTCACATCAAGACCGTCGATGCGGCGCATCTTCATAATGCCGTCTTCTTCGATGTGCGTATGGATTTCAACGCGCGGGCTTATCGGGCTTGTGACGTGCGTAAGACGCGTATCAGAACCGGTGTTTTTCATAGTGAAATAGCCAGCCGATGTTGTGCGGCCTTCAAAAGGTGGCGCGACCATAGCATTTGAAACCTCAACACTTGCGCTGCGCTTAGATGATGCGTGTGCGTTATGATCCATTTGCACCGTTTCGGTTTTAGCCATGTCATGCGTGCTATGATCCATATTTTCATGAGCTTCTTCACAGGCTGTAAGCACCAATGTCATACCAATAACGGCTGATGTTAAGAGAGATAATTTCGTCATATTAGGCTCCTGAAAATCCAATGATTTTGCGCACATCCGCCATGATAGGCTCTGCGATTTCGCTTGCTTTATCCGCGCCGCTGGCGAGAATGCGGTCAAGCTCTTCGGTATCAGCCAGATAGCGGCGCATCAAATCCGTGATCGGGCGAAGATGCTCAACGGCTAGTTCCGCCAAAGCGGGTTTAAACGCCCCAAAGCCTTGTCCCGCATATTGCGCGATCACAGCCTCTTGGCTCATATCGGCAAGGGCAGCGTAAATGCCGACAAGGTTTGCCACTTCTGGACGTTCGTCCATTTCTTTTTCCGATTCGGGCATCACGCCTGCGTCGGTTTTGGCCTTTTTGAATTTCTTCATAATTGTGTCGGCATCATCGGTTAGATTGATGCGCGAATTATCCGATGGATCAGATTTCGACATCTTCTTCATACCATCACGCAAAGACATAATCTTGGCGCCAGGCCCTTTGATTAAAGGTTCGGGCATAGGGAAGAAGTTTGGTGCATTATAATCGCGGTTAAACTTGGCAGCGATATCACGGGAAAGCTCTAGGTGTTGCTTTTGATCTTCGCCCACAGGGACATGCGTGGCTTTGAACGCTAAAATATCCGCCGCTTGCAGCACAGGATAATCATAAAGCCCGACAGACATCGCTTCGGAATTTTTACCGGCTTTATCTTTGAACTGTGTCATGCGTGAGAGCCAACCGATACGCGCCACACAGTTGAAATACCACGCAAGCTCTGTATGCGCACGCACGCGGGATTGATTATAGACAATGGCTTTGGACGGATCGACGCCGCTAGCGAGGAAAGCCGCAGCGATTTCGCGCGTTTGGGATTGCAAAAGCGTCGGGTCTTGCGGTGTAGTTATGGCGTGTAAATCGACAATACAATAAAGACAGTCATAATCGTCTTGTAGAGCGACGAATTTTTTGAGCGCGCCAAGATAATTACCAAGGTGCAAAGACCCTGTGGGCTGCACGCCCGAGAACACCCGCTCTGGGCCTTTGTAATCATTTATTGATGCTTCGTCGGTCATAAGGCTCTCTTAGTTTGAGGAGCTTTTAGCAGACACATTACTTTTTGAAAGCCTCTTTAATGTCACGCATACTAAAGGCGCGAATCGCAAAGGCGGCGGCAATATAAATAGCAAACCCCGCGCCCGCCACGCATAGCATCAAGCCATAATCCCATAACACTTGTTGCCGCATCATGGGCCGCGCTACAGGCACAATATAAAAGAGCGCTCCGCCCATCACGGCGGCGGCGATAATTATACGGGGGAGCTTGCGTTTAAGGCGTGCGTCTAAAGTAAAATGCCCGCGAAAGCGCTGCGCGATGGCGAGGCAAAGTACATTTCCCCACGCTGCAACACTCGTCGCGAGCGCTAGACCGTAAAAGCCTACGGTGAAAAAAAGTGTGGCGCCTAAGGCTAAGTTTACAACAGCAGAAATGCCCGCAAAAATCATCGGAGTGCGTGTATCTTCGCGTGCAAAAAATGTCGGCGTGAGAACTTTAATAAGTACAAAGGCTGGGAGTCCCAGGGCAAACATGCGCAGAGCTCTCGCGGTTTGCAGGCTATCGGTCGATGTGAAAAGACCGCGTTCAAACAGTGTGGTGATTAAATAATTTGGCATGACAAATAAGGCGACGGCAGCAGGTAGAGTGAGAAAGGCGGAAATTTCTGCGGCTCTATTGAGCGTTACCATGGCCCCATCCTCGTCGCCTGCACGTAAGCTACGAGATAATGTCGGTAGTAAAGCCACACCCATAGCAATGCCAATAAGCCCAAGCGGGAGTTGATAGAGGCGGTCGGAATAATAAAGCCAGCTCGGCGCGCCAACTTGCTGCGTAGCGATGAGGTGACTGATCATTAAATTGATATGCGTAATGCCCGCAGCAATAACGCCGGGCAGTCCAAGGATAAGAAGACGTTTTACTCCGGGTGTGAAGCGCGGCCACTTTATGGGCAGACGAATAGCCGCTCGTTTCAAGGCAATGATTAAAAGGCCAACTTGCAAGAGGCCTGAAATCGTCATGCCGCACGCCATATAAAGCCCTAATGTTTCCGCGGGTGTAGATGTGAAAGCTTGTGAACCTAAAACGGCGAGCCAAAGTACATTCAGCATAGCTGGTACAAAGGCGGCTACGGCAAATTTGTTGCGTGTGTTTAACATGCCAGACAACAAAGCCGCGAGGCTCATGAAGATCAAATAAGGCATGGTGATGCGGGCATAAAAAACGGCAAGATTGTACGGAATGACACCTTCTAATCCGGGCACTTCTGTGCGCGATAGACCGCCGCCGATCAAGTTCAGAGACCACGGCATCGTTAATTGAAAGGCAACGACAATCACTGCGACCAATAAGGTTAGCGCCGCCAAAGCTTCGCCTGCGAAATTGGCGGCGGCGTCTTCGCCTTCACCTTCTAGGCGGCGCGCATACATTGGCACAAAGGCCGAGTTGAACGCACCTTCTGCGAACATGCGCCGAAAAAGATTGGGAAGCTTAATTGCGGTTAACAGTGCGTCATTGATGACGCCTGCGCCTAGAAAACGGGCCCATAAAATATCTCGAACCAGACCCAAAATACGGCTTAAGAGCGTCATGGATCCAATAATGGCTGTGGACTTTATGAGTTTCATGCCGCTGTGCCTGTTTTTGCATCTGCTTTGGTTTTATCACGGAGAATACGCATCAAGGCGGATTTCACACGTGGTTTATCTTGGCCTAAATTTAAATCACCAGAGACATAAAACACATCGATCGCTTTTTCGCCGACCACTTCAATATGGGCTGACAGAACATCTTGCCCTAGGGCAAAGAGGCAGTCCGCTAAATCACAGAGTAGCCCGGGTCGGTCACGCCCTGTTAGCTCTATCACGCTTATATCGTCTGACCCCGTTTGAGGAAAACGGACATGGGCCTTTACGGGAATTGCGCTGGCGCGCCGCGATGTGGGCGAGAGATTGATCGTGAGATTTTGTGATTCGCCTGACGCAGCTTTTTGGGCCCGCTCTTTTAGACTGCTAAGCGCTGTGTTGCTTTTTCGTCCAAAGGCTTTCCCATCCGGATTTTGCAAATAAAAGACATTCATAACGCGTTTGTTCAAACCTGTATGTAAACGCGCTCCGGCAATGCTGGCGCCGCTTGCCGAAATTGCGCGCGTAATATCCGCGAAGACACCGGGACGATCATGGGTAAGGACCCAAAGCTCTGTGATGTCATTGTCGCGATTGCGGCGTGTTTCTGTTGCTGTGTTTTGGCCTGTTTCTACAGTCTTTTCAAAAAACCTCGCGTGTCGCAAGAGGTCCGTCTGGCTGAAATTCAGCCAATAGCTATCTCCTAAGTCATGTGTGATCGGGGCAATGCATTCGAACTTGCCTTCTTGTAGACGTTCGCGGAACTGCTCTTTTGCCGCTGAGGCCATAGAGGCTGGGGCGAGGCCTTCTTTGCCATCTAAGAATTGAGCCGTAGCATTGTAAAGCTGGCGTAAGAGCGAGCCCTTCCAATCATTCCAAATGCCGGGCCCAACCGCGCGAATATCAACAACTGTGAGAATAAGGAGTAAGTCGAGCCGTTCTTGACTCCCAACCAAGGTGCCAAATTCGCTAATGGTCGCGGGATCTGAAATGTCGCGTCGTTGCGCTGTTTCAGAAAAATCTAAATGCCGCCTGACAAGCCAAGCTACCGTGTCGATTTCATCTTGCGCAAGTCCCATACGGCGGCAGGCCTTGCGCGCAAGTTGCGCGCCCTCAATACATTGGTCGCCTTTACCTTTGCCTGTGTCATGCAACAGGCAGGCCATATATAAAATGCGTTTTTGCTTTTCATTTAGTGTTTTCGCGATGGCCGTCGACATTGGATGCTCTTCAGCGCGTACGCCGACACATAAATCATGGAAATAATTTACAAGCCGCAGCGTATGCTCATCCACTGTATAGGCGTGGTGCATGTTAAATTGTGTGCGGGCAACAATGCCGCCAAATTCAATCAGGTAACGCCCCAGCACACCCGCTTCGTTCATGACTTTGAGTGTCGCGTAGGGGGCTCTAGAGGTTTT
>JBMYWT010000022.1:0-39719 GCA_049607665.1 Maricaulaceae bacterium | reverse complement strand
ATCTTGGGCGTATCAGGAATAGTCGATTGAGATGTTTGTAATTTGGCAATGGAACGAACAAGCTTTTTGCCTGTTTTCTTCACCCAAGCGCGAACAGGCTTTTTAAGCGTGTCTGGCTTTTCCGGCGCGGTATTTTGATCGGCGCTCATGTGCGTATCCTAATCGGCTTTGTTTGCGACCCTATAGACGGAAAATTACGCATATTAAAGCCTCTCTTTGAGGCTTCTTTCTTTGAGGCTTCTTTATCCTTTGATATTAAATATTTTGAACGGGCGCGGGTCATGGCGTGTTTTTTGCGAGGATGAATTCGTAAAGATGTTGTTAACCTTGAGGTGTATCAAAATGGAACATGCATTTGCAGCCCTTATTATGTTCTTAATTACATTAGGAACCGTAACCTTGTTATTTGTGCCAGTGACGCGGTTTCCAGCAAAAAATGAGCTTGTAAATTTTTATTGGGCGGGCACGTGGGTATTCTTGGCCATGATAGCTGCATTCGCAGGGGCAATTAATACGCTTAAACTTATCAAAATTGATGTCGTGCAAATAGGAAATGCTGTCTTAGCGGGAACGCTTGTTACATTTGTTTTGTTTGTTATGTTTGGTTGGGCGCGATTATCGCTTGTGGCGCTTTTTACCTTACGCACACCAGTCAAAACTGAGACTGATGTTTAGTAAGAGGGACCGGCAAGCATGGATTGCTGAATAGGTTGGCTGGGTATGGATGTAACGGTTTGAATGGGTTCATTTGGGTTGGCATATTGTGGGCTGGTGTTAACGCGTGTGGATGAATTTACGTCATCATAAAGCGATCCATAAAGGCTGTGGATTTTCTTATCGCTTATAACCCCTACGGAACCTTGCGGAGAGAGTTCTGACGCGACTGCGACTTGTGGGCGGTTTTGGGATTGAACTTGCGGATAAAGTGGGGCTGATGGTGTGCTCGGCATGTTTTGAAGAGATTGCATAGATGTAGGATGCGGCATGCTCTGCTGCTGTTGAACCATAGCGGGTTGCGAAGGTGCAGTTTGCGGCGCCATTTGTGTAGCATTGCGGTTATTCATATCAAGTTGCCGAATATTGAAGGGGTTGTGCGGCGCTTGCCCCGCAGGAGCCGTGTGTGTTTGCGGCGCACCTGTTTGAGGGTGTAAATACCCTGTTTTCCGCGCTTGATGTTGCGGCGTTGGGTTAGGCGCTAGAGCGGGTTGTGGATACGGATTTATTTGCTGCGAAGTGGATGCATAGGGCGTGTTTTTTTGAGGTGTCACGGATCTTGATGTAAGAGGTTGTCCTTGTGAAGGCGGCATAGCTCCTTGCGTTTGTCTATAGTTGGCTGGCGACATTTGCGGGGCTTGCATGCGTGAATTCCCTATCATCGGATGATTTGGAGTTTTCCCATGTTGAGGCATCCAGTCTTTCACGCTTGTGCGACGATTCTGTATCTGTTGCTGCATGACGCCGTCACGTTGGGAATTATATCCGTGTTGCCAATCTCTAAGGTCAGGGCCTGAACCTTGAGGGGGATAAGGTTGTCTTTGCCCGCTATAAGACTGCATAGGTGGCGAATATGGATTCTGTCTTGTATAAGGATTTGCGGCGCCAGTATAAGGATTTTGTGCGGCCCTATTATATGGATTGGGGTACTGTCCTTGCATCGCTTGTGATGGATAATTGCCTTGCCCGACACTCATAGTATGACCTTGACTAGGCATTAGCTTTGCTGAACGAGGGGCTGCGGCATGAGGCATGCTTATTTGGTTTTGGTTAGCCATAGGATTTTGAGGCATATAATTTTGTGATGCAGGATTTCGGCCCATAGCTTGTTGAGCCATTTGTTGTTGGTTCATCCGGGATTGCGCCATGCCTCTTGGCATTTGCTGTGTTCCACCCCACGGAGTTTGCATCATGGCGTTTTGTTGTGGCTGACCTTTACTCCCGCTTATACTAATTTGGCTGCGAACAGGATTTGCAGGTTGCGAATTGAATTCACAAAGGCCGACGGGTGCGCGTGCATCTTGCTTGACGAAGTTCCAACCTTGGCATTGCATGTCACGCATACATTGCGTGGCGCACATTGAAGGATCTTGGGATTGCATTTTATTATATGGTGCCCCTGGACGATATGTTCCAGGTTCAAAGGCGAAGGCGCTAATGGATAGACAAAGCGTGGAAATTGATAATAGAATTCGGCGCATAGCAAATCTTTCGAGATGAATCGATCTCGGGTAGTGTCGCTCGCAAGCGTTAGCACTTAGTTAACTATACAGCCTTGGTAAGAGCTTTTCGATTAATTTTCGAGTAAAAGGGCCTGATCTGGCGTCATTGCGCCTTGCAAATGTTCAAAATCAGCCAAAGGCGCCGCCATAAGCATCGTCCAATATGTGGCATATGTGGTTGTTGGTTCATAGACGAGCGCTATGCCAAAATCGACGGCTTCGGCCATAAGCAAATTCACATTATGCCCGTCGCTTTTCTGCCAAGCGTCGAACACTGCCTCCCAGCTTTTTTGGCCCGTGGCAACATTTTCGCCGGCAATAGAGAAATAATAGGCTTGGCGCTGTACGCGGTCTGAATGCCGCGAGCCATCTGTGCCTTCATGTGCCGCAATGCCGTGCTTGGCCAGATCTTCGGCGTGAACCTGCGAGGCTTTGATAAGCTTTTCGTCAAATTTAACGGGATCGAGATCATGCTCGGCGCGATAGGCGTTTAGATCCGCTAAAATTTGCGGTAAATCGAGTGCGGTAGGGGCTTTGACCTCAAAAGGAGAGCCTTGCGCAAGGCCATTATTTAGGCGGCATTCCATATCGGGCTGCGAAATATCTGGCTGATAGGTTACGGCTCCACGGCAGAGCGGCTCTGTTTTACATAATGCCATGCAGGCTTTTTGCGAGCTCACGCTCTCAACCCGAAATGTGCCCTTATCTTGCGCGCCAAGATAGGCTGTGTCGGGGAGCTGATCCACCGCCCTATCGAAAATTTTCATACCGTCTTCGACTTGGGCATAAGCGGGCAGAGATGAGAGCTGCAAATATAACCCTGCCAAACCAAAACTTAGTACCGATAGAAAACGCATAGGATCTCCCATATTCAAAACAATATGGCAAACTTAGTCAAAGACGCATGAATAGCTAATTAATTCACTGTCATACGCCTTTAACAATAGGGATCTTGATATGATTAGATATCAACTGGGCTTGGGTTTATTTTCTTAGCCATATCTAGCAAGGGGTGTAGACCTGATGCGCCGCCTGCTAAAAGTAGTCCCGTCATAATGACATCTGTAGCACGGAATAGATTTTTTTGAATTTCTGAGAGGGCATTCCATGCTGGAACTATTTCTAGCGTGTCTTTATCAACGCTATTGATGGCTTCGGCGATTTTTTCAGGAGTGATTGTGAGGCCATCAATTCCTTTAACGGCATCCACAAATCGAGTTGTATCAATGTCGACAGGCACACCTGAGACAGATAATGTACCAAAAACTCTAATCCCGATAAGTGCGAGCAATATGCCTAATGTAATGCTTACGGTACTCGAAAACCATTTAGCTTCAGTTTTTAGCTTAAGTAATTTCTTATCAATTTCTTCGTTTTCTTTTACTTTTTCTAAATTATCACTTTTTGTTTGAACGGCTGTTGCTAATTGGGAAATCACGCTTGCCTTTGCATAGCTTTTTTGAGCCTCTTCCAATTGTTTTTTTGCTTCCATGAAGGACCGTGCTTGGTGAATATACTGTACATGAACATCTTTTCGTTTTCCTGCAAAACTAGCATTCACAAAAACTTCCGTAACTCGCTCTACAATTACGGCGTAAAACATCATTTGTGTTATCAAAGCCCCTGTTTGCGCAGCTGTGATTTTTTTTAAGTCTAAAAACCCTGAAAGTTGAGTGAAGTATAAAGTAGCTGCAAAGGCTATAATGACTATACCGCACGCCAATAATGTTTGGAATTTCATAATAATAAACTCACTCTGTTCATGTTAGAGGTTTTATATTATCAAGACGGCGTATTTTTGAATGTGACCTGTGTCACGTTTGTTGAAAGTAAGCGTTTATTTCTGATAGATAAATGGAACTAGTTCCAATAATGAATTGTGGGACTGTTTATTTGTAAAAAAGGTAAGATAATGCGCGATACACTTTTTTTATTGCCGCCTGGATTTATGGGCGAGGGACGTCGTGAATATTGTCCGGAATGCGCAGAGATGTGGGGGCTATTGTCTTATTTTCCAGCTCTCAAGGAAAGCGTAGAGATCATCTACCAGCCTATTGATAAACCGCGCAGTGATATTATTGCGTTGATTGGAGAGGCTAATCAAAATTGCCCGACATTGGTTTTATCAAAAGCCAGTCCAGTCTATGAGGATTGCGGCATTATGATAAAAAACGGGCATCGTTTCATCAACAATGCCCGTGATATTGGCGCCTATTACGCGCTGCGTTATGGAACGGCCTATCCGCGCGGCCGTTAAGGCTTAATTACCTGTTGATAGAGGTTGATTGCCAACATATGTGGGCTGTTGCTCGCAAATATCGATGACTTGCTGGCCCATACTGTCAACGTAAATGATTTCCGCAGGCGCGACTTCACGTGTTAGCTTTTCTTTTCTTTGTATCGGTTCATATGGGGGGTTTTCTATTTCGGTAATTGCATAAAAGACTTCAGTTTTCGCTGGAATAACTACTTTTTGCAAGGCAGACATTGGCATACAGGTTTGAACTTGCTGGGGGGGCAAGACAATAATCTCTTGTGCCTTAGGCGTGGTTTGGCAGGCGGAAACTGCAACGGTTACTCCCATCACCATGAGTGCGGGCAGTATTTTTAACGCGGGATATGTCATATTTATCTCCAATAAAGGCAATGATTCGCCGTAAGGTCATCTATAATAATGTTTTTGTCATAATTATGACCAATTTCATGTCATAAATGCGTTTATACAGCCAGTTTATATAACGGCTAGTTGTATAATGATGAAAGGTGAGCTTTCTTAGGTGAAAACAGGGATAATAACCTATTACCTTTGGACTCTTACTGTCTATTAATGGCGTAGGCTTTGTACTGGCGTGAAATCTTTGATAAAGCCAGTTTAGATATTTAAAATTTTGACGGACATTTTATGATGCTTATTGCAAATCTTATCGTGCAGAGCGGAGCGCTAGATAGCGCAGCCACAATTGGCGACTTTTCTTTTACGGCTCTTTTCTGGAAAGCGGATTGGGTTGTTAAGTCCGTTATGATTATATTGATACTGTCTTCTATTTGGTCATGGGCGATTGCTGTCGACAAAGCCATTTCATTCTTTCTGCTACGCCGCCGAGCATCTGATTTTGAAGAAACTTTCTGGTCGGGCCGTACACTGGAAGAGTTAAACGAAGGATTGTCCACGAACACGCAGGACCCTATGGCGCGTGTTTTCGCGGCGGCCATGCGTGAATGGGATGAAAGCAACCGTCCCGGCGGACGCGGGGACGCGACCCACGCTCGCATTGACCGAGTCATGAATTTGGTGGTGAACCGCGAACTTAACAAAGCCGAACGCGGCATGTCTGTCCTCGCAACAGTTGGCTCGGCGTCTGTGTTTATTGGCCTATTCGGCACGGTATGGGGGATTATGAATGCCTTCCGCGCCATTGCCGCCACGCAAAACACAAACCTGTCTGTTGTCGCGCCCGGTATTGCCGAAGCGCTCTTCGCTACGGCTTTGGGTCTTATCGCGGCGATCCCAGCCGTTATTTTCTATAATAAATTTTCTAATGATTTGGATAAATATGCGGCGCGTCTTGAAGGATATGCCGATGAACTTTCAGCTATTCTATCGCGCAAAATCAATAAGGGCACATAGATATGGCCATGGGAATGGGCCGCAATCGGCACGGCACGCGCGGTGGTCGGCGGCGTAATCGCCGAGGCGGATTGAACGCCGAGATTAACGTCACGCCGCTGGTTGATGTCATGCTCGTGCTTTTGATTGTCTTCATGGTGGCCGCGCCGTTACTATCCGTAGGCGTTGCCGTAGAGCTGCCTAAAACGGACGCGAAATCTTTGCCATCGGACACAGAGCCGATAACCATTACCATTAACAAAGAAGGCGCGATCTTTTTGCAAGAAACCGAAGTCAGCCTTGATGATGTCGTCGCGCGTCTTTCGGCCATCTCCAAAAATGGCTATGAAGAGCGTATATATCTACGTGGTGACGACGCTTCTGATTATGGCTCTGTCATGAAGGTAATGGCGCGCATCAACGCCGCCGGATATTCCAATCTTGGATTGGTGACGGACCCGCTCACTAAGTAGATGAAATTTGGTCTACCCATATCGCTTTTCCTGCACGCAGTTTTCCTTGTAAGCGGGATGTTCATCTTCTCGCGAGATGTCAGCCTGTTAGACGCAGGTGAGGTGATTGCTGTGGAGCTATTGACGCCATCGGATCTAACCAATGTGCGCGCAGCGATCAAAGCACGTGATGAAGACATCCCAGAGCCGCGCGAAGACACGCCGCCCATGACGCTTATTAATCCGATGGAAAACGCCGATACGGAATCCGATGTGCCGTCAAAGCGCCAAGAGGCGGCCATGCCTGAAAGACCACAAGAGTCTCAAGATAAAGGCAAAACTGACGAAGATGCGCCGCGGCCTAAGCCTAAAAAGACATCTAAAAAGCCTGAATTTGATCTCGACCGTTTTTCGGATATCGTCAATAAAACCCGTGACGCGCAGCCCGAAATGAACCAACAAGTGGCCTTGCAGTCAGAACAAAATTTCTATGAATTTTCCGCCAAATCCCGCGCTGCGAGCGGGGCGGGGACGGGCCTGTCGGTTAGTATGCTCGATCGCCTGCAAACAGAGATGATGCGCTGCTGGCGGGAGAGCCGAGATGTGGTCAATCCTGAAAAATTCGTTGTGCAATTCCGCGTGAGACTTTTCCCTGATGGCTATGTCCAGAGCGTCGATTTGATCCGCGAGACAGGGGCTGGGTCTTATGCGGCGATTGCGCGGCAGCGTGCAGCGGCGGCGATCAGAAAATGCGAACCGTATGATTTTTTACCTGCGGATAAATATAGCGACTGGAAAGATATGACTCTAAGCTTTAGGCCCAGAGCTTAAATTAAAAGCCTGAGTACAGAGCTTAAAGTTAAGAGCATCAAGCGCATGGGATATCCCGCGCGGTGACGATAGAGGATAAGATGAAAAACTACATACTTATTTTGTTTTGCGCGTTAAGCGTGATGATGACGGCGGCTACGTCTGCGCAAGCCCAGCTTAAAATCGATATCACGCAAGGTAATATCGATCCAACGCCTATCGCCGTGCCGGACTTTATTTCTGGCAGTGATAAGGGCCGCAAAATCGGTATGGATATAGCTGAAGTCGTTCGCGCTGATCTGGAGCGCTCGGGCTTATTCCGTTCGCTCGACCCGCGCTCTTTTATCGAACAACAAACTAATATTGACTACCAGCCGACATTTGCAGATTGGCGCGTGATTAAGGCCGAAGGCCTTGTCTCTGGCCGTGTTATCGTCGAATCCGATACGCGCATTCGCGTTGAGTTCCGCCTCTGGGATATTTTCGGCGGGCAGCAATTGGCGGGCGTTCGCCTTGCCGCAACACCTGAGAGCTGGCGCCGCCTCGCGCATAAAGTCTCTGATGCGGTCTACAGCCAGCTTACAGGGGAGCAAGGTTATTTCGATAGTCGCATTGTTTTCATTGATGAAAAAGGCCCCAAAACCAATCGCCGCAAGCGTCTTGGGATCATGGATCAAGACGGCGCGAACACGCAGTTCCTCCTCTCTGGAACGGATACCGTTATCACGCCGCGCTTCTCGCCTAATGCGCAGAAGATCACTTATATGTCCTATGAGAGTATGCGTCCGCAGATCTATTTGCTCGATATTGAAACCGGCCGCCGTGAGCTTTTGGGCTCATTCCCCGGCATGACTTTCGCGCCGCGTTTCTCGCCAGACGGAGAGCATATGCTGCTGACCCTTATGAAGAAGGGCAATAGTGATATTTATACGATGAACCTACGTTCGCGCTCAACAACACAGCTAACAACCAATCCCGGTATTGATGTCTCCGCCAGCTACTCTCCCAAGGGCGAAAAAATCGTATTTAACTCCGATCGCGGCGGGTCTCCGCAGATTTACGTGATGGACGCTGATGGCCGTAACACCAAACGCATTAGCTTTGGTAAGGGCCGTTATTCCGCGCCTGTGTGGTCTCCGCGCGGCGATAAAATTGCCTTTGTGAAATCCAATCGCGGCAAGTTTCATATTGGGGTGATGAACCCTGATGGATCGGGCGAACGCCTTTTAACCGAGAGCTATCTGGACGAAGGCCCGACGTGGTCACCCAATGGACGCGTGATTTTATTTAGCCGTGAAACGCGCGGGCAAAGCGGGCGTAATGCAATTTGGTCTGTGGACTTAACGGGTCAAAATCTACGCAAGGTTCGCACCCCCGGCGCAGCCTCTGACCCTGCATGGTCACCACTTTTACCATAAAGGCCAACGCCCAGTTTTTTCTACCTGTGATAGGTAGTGAACGCCCAGTTAAACCCAGAGTCATACAGCATTCTTACAGCATCCATACAGCATGCGTACAGCATTGATGCAGCATGAGTGCAGTATCCTTACAGCACGCATATAGCATAATGAACGTATTCATGCAGCATTTTGACGTAAAATGTTCTCAAAACTAATACACTCAAAATGTCGTATAAAGATATCTTGATGTCTTCTTACAGGTCTGAGCCATGCTTGATTTGGGCAGGATTTAGGCCCTTGCTTCCTCTCAAAAGCGTGCTCCAAAGGATCAATGCCTGCTATTGTATTTAAAAACGTTGCGCTCGACTTTGATATGACAATTCGTTTAATTTCATCTTATCTCTTGATTAGGCGGCAATTGGACGGTTTAAAGGTATGGGGATAATTTAGGGATGCCAAGAAGGATATAATATGACCAAAAAGATTTTACTTGCTGTGGCATGTGCCGGAATTTTAAATGCCTGTGCGAGTACGCCGGAACCTGTCGTTGAAGAACGCGCGGTCGTCGAAGCTCCTAAGCCTATGGGACCGAAAATTTCGTCTCCGCCAGTTGTGGATGAGCGCGTCGAAGTTGCTTTGCCAACGCCGGGAAGCCAAGAGGATTTCCTCTATCAGGCGGGCGGGGATAGCCGTGTTTATTTCGACTATAATCAATATCGTCTTTCACTCGAAGCCATTGGTCGTCTGCGTATGCAGGCAGATTGGCTTAACCGTTTCCCGCAAGTCACGGCTGTGATCGAAGGCAATGCCGATGAGCGCGGAACGCGTGAATATAATTTGGCACTGGCCGCGCGGCGTGCCGATAGCGTGAAATCATATTTAGTTGGCCAAGGTGTTTCGCCGGCTCGCCTTACGACAGTGTCATACGGTAAAGAACGCCCGATTGATGGCCGCTCTAGCGAGACAGGCTGGGCGCGTAACCGGAATGGGAATACGAATTTGATGTCTGGGACGGTTGGCTAGCCTAGAGAGTTTAAAAGCAGATCTAATCGTGGCCATCTCTTGAAGTAAAGTGACGCTCAGGTCGACGTTATGATACTTTCTGAAACGAATTTTCAGCCAGATACTTTACTAGCGTTTTTCGGGGAGACGTTTCCCGAAAGAAAATGGCAATTTTGGGATATGAATTCTGATTGCGCCGCTGATATAAAACCTCACATGATGGGGTTTTATATCGAGACTGCGGTTTCGAAACCTTATCCACTTGCGATAAATTTGATGGAAAGCAATGAAGACCTCATTTCTGAGTATCAGACGAAAATAGCGCGGGCTTTATCCCGGACCTATCAAATAAAAACCGTCATTGATTTTACTCACCCTGACCACCCATATGATCCTTATTACAGCTTGCTCTATGACAAGGGAGATTGTTTTTTGGTTAGCGATAGTCTCTGGGAAGAAAGCGAAGAGTTTATAATTATAGGGCCGTGGGATAGACTACAATAATTGATTGCATTATTTATAGCCATTCACCCGCCATTCATCACCTTAACTGCGATTTAAGCTGACCTGCCACAATCTTGCCTTTATAAGACCCTATCAGCACCGCTGATTTTGGAGAGCCTTATGCCCATGATAATACGTTTTTGTCTTGCGACCTGTCTTATGGCGTTAACCGCTATGCCGTCTTATGCGCAAAGTAAAAAAGAACTCGCGGCCCAAGATGCGATGATCTTGAACCGTGTCATGCAGCTTGAAAACAGAATGCTGACGGGTGACCCGGCAGCCGAGCGCCTAATGCAGCGTATGGATAGTCTCGAAGACAGTATGCGTATGCTAACAGGTGAGGTTGAGCGCCTGCGTTATGAGCGTGATAATCTTCGTGCCGAAGTCGCGGCGCTTTCCGGCGAAATCGAAAACCTTAGAGCACAAAGTGTACGTATGAATACGCATTTAGATGCTGTAGATATGATGGGAGGAAATAGCTCTAGGCTGAATGATGGTGCAATGACCTATCAAGGCGAGACATCGACTTACAGTACGGAAACCTATAGTTCGAGTAGTGCGGACTTAGGCGGCCTCGCAGGCGGCACAACATCGGATCCTTACTTTCCAAGTGATGGAAGTGTGGACCCAAATCAACCTTCCCAAGTTATGGGGGCACCTGTTATGAGCGAACAAATTATTGGTGTTCAAAATTACAATACGGATAATCTCCCCGCCGAGGGGCAGCAAAAGCTGGCCGAAGGGGATTTTGCTGGCGCGCAAATAGCGTTTAAACAATATTTGCAAATCAATCCTGACGCGCCAGATGCCGGCAGCGTGAGCTATTGGCTCGGCGAGAGCTATTTCGTCAAAGGCGGATATGCCGATGCAGCGGACGCCTATATTGCTTCGATGCGCAAAGCGCCAGACGGCGATAAGGCCCCAGATGCATTGGTTGGATTGGCGGCGACATTACGCGAGCTTGGCAAAAAGGCAGAGGCCTGCGGCGCGCTAGATAGCCTCCCGTCGCAATATCCAAATGCGACAACGGCTGTGCGCAACAAAGCCCGCATTGTTAGCTCCCGCACGGGCTGCTAGGGCCGTTAGCCTTACGCGACATTTTGCAAATCACATAGGGCGTCTAGCGGACGAGCCTTTGGCGCTTGCTTTTTCGGGCGGCGGCGACAGTACAGCACTACTGCACATGCTGCGAGGACGGGCGCAAGACTGCACGGTGATGGTTATCGATCATGCTTTGCGCGAAGGGTCAGCGGCGGAAGCCGACACAGCGCGCAAGTTTGCGGAAAGCCTCGGATATAGCGCCCATGTACTTCGGTGGGAGCATGGCGGCGTAACCTCGGCGATGCAAGAACGTGCGCGTAACGCCCGCTATACGCTCTTGGGGCTTTTGTGCCGATCTTTGGGTATTCGATTTCTTGTCACGGCCCACACAGCGGGGGATCAGGCCGAAACCTGCCTGATGCGTTATGATCGCGGCACAGGCTGGCGCGGGGCGGCGGGCATGGCAGAGCGCGTGATTGCGCCGATCTGGCCAGAGCTTGACGGCATCACCGTGCTGCGACCATTGCTTGGCGCAACTCGCACTGAGTTGCGGGCGTATAATACAACCCATGACCTGCCTTTTATTGATGATCCATCTAATGAAAACCGAAGCTTTGCCCGTATTCGTGCGCGCGATTATTTGGCGGCGCGGCCAACGCTTGCCGCAGATTTGATCGAAACCGCAAACGCCATGCAGGAAGGGCTGGCAGTGGAGCGCCAAAGATTTACGGCCTTTATGACGGAGTCTGTGGCGGGCACGGATATGGGCTATGCGAAGCTGTCACAATTGCCGCCCAAAGCCTTACTCACGCAGCTTATGTTCGCCATTGGCGGGCATGTCGGTCAAGCGCGCCCCTCATTGCCTGATGCCTTCATCGGCGCCGCGAATAACTCTGAATTTAAAGCGACGACATGGGGCGGGGCGAAGCTTTCGCGCGGACATGACGGTTTTCTGCTGACCCGCGAAGCCGCCAGCGTAAAGGGTCGATACGGGAAAAACGGATTGCTGGCTCGCCTCCCGCTCTTTCCGGGCGCGCCGTCATTGCTCTGGGATGGGCGGTTTTGGGCGTCTTCCTCTTTGTCTGATGTGAGCATAGGCCCGCTATACGGGCAGATGAAATCTGTGCCAAAGCGGTTCGAGGGCTTGGTGAAATCAACTCCGGCAGAGGCTCGGCCCGCTTTGCCTGTCATTTGGCAAGGCGATGATATTGTCGCAATCGGGCACAGCGGCGGTGATATTGACCTTAAATCAGCCATCCCGGGACGTCTGCAAGGCCGACTGAGCTCTACAGGTTAATTTTCACAGTAAAAAACACTAAATTTTGAGTGCGCGGCCCTTACGCATTCCGACTTGGCTCACTATGTGCTAGAGAGACGTAAATCAGCGAGATAAGTTATGAATTCTAAGATGCGTAATGTGATCATGTGGGCTTTGGTTCTCACCATGTTTTTTGTCATGATGACGATGCAGCAAAATTCGCTCGCGCCTAAACAAGATACAGAGCTTGCTTATTCTGATTTCGTGGTCGCTATAGAAAGCGGGCAAATCAAAGAAGCTGAACTGAACGAAACATCTGGCCTCGTGACGGGTAAGATGACGGACGATAAACCGTTCAAGGTTAATTACTCGCGGTTTTCTGATGCAACGGAAAGGCTCCTGCTCGAAAATGATGTGAACTTCTCAGTTAGTGAAGTTAAAAGTCAGAGTATGTTGGTGACGCTCCTCTTTAATATGCTGCCGCTTCTCTTGATTATCGGACTTTCACTCATGTTCATGCGCTCGATGCAGGGCGGCGGACGCGGCGGGGCGATGAGCTTTGGGAAATCCAAAGCGAAACTGCTAACTGAAATGGAAGGCAAAGTGACTTTTGAGGATGTGGCGGGTGTTGAATCTGCCAAAGAAGACCTCAAAGAAGTCGTCGATTTTCTCCAAGATCCAACGCGGTTCACGCGTCTGGGCGCGAAAATTCCAACGGGTGCTTTGCTTATTGGCCCTCCGGGTACAGGTAAGACTTTGCTGGCGCGCGCGGTTGCGGGCGAGGCGGGAGTTCCGTTCTTTACAATTTCTGGCTCAGACTTTGTTGAAATGTTTGTCGGCGTTGGCGCGTCTCGTGTGCGCGAAATGTTCGCCGATGCGCGCAAGAACGCACCGTGTATCATCTTCATTGACGAGATCGACGCGGTTGGCCGTCACAGGGGCGTGGGTACATCCGGCGGCCATGAAGAACGCGAACAAACACTCAACCAGCTTCTCGTCGAAATGGACGGCTTTAGCGGTCAAGAAGGCGTGATTATCATTGCGGCGACCAACCGCCCTGACGTGCTCGACAAAGCGCTTCTTCGTCCGGGTCGTTTTGATCGTCAGATCGAAGTGCCTTATCCTGATATTACAGGCCGCGAGATGATCCTTGGTGTTCACATGAAGGGCAAGCCGATTGGCGCAGACGTTGACGTGAAATATATCGCGCGCGGTACGCCGGGTTTCTCTGGCGCAGACCTTGCCAACCTTGTAAACGAAGCCGCGCTGCTTTCGGCGCGTCGTAACAAGCTTAAAATTTCTATGCGCGAATTTGAAGACGCACGCGACAAAGTCATGATGGGCGCAGAACGCCGTACGCTCGCCATGAGCGAAGAAGAAAAAGCTATGACGGCCTATCACGAAGCGGGCCACGCTATCGTTGGCCTGAACATGCCGGGTTCTATGCCGATCCACAAAGCCACAATCATTCCGCGTGGTCGAGCGCTTGGCATGGTGCAATACCTCCCAGAACGCGATCAAATTTCGCAAAGCCGCCAAGAGATGATAGCGATGATGGCGATGGCCATGGGTGGCCGTGCGGCGGAAGAAATCAAATTCGGTTATGACAAAGTCACATCCGGCGCGAGCTCGGACATTGAACAAGTCACGCGCATTGCTCGCGCGATGGTTACGGAATATGGCCTCTCAAATGCCATCGGCCCGATCGCCTATAAGAATACGGATAATGATAGCTTTATGCCCGGTATCGGACGAGGGAGCGCGATTTCGCCAGAAACGGCGGCCTTGATCGAGAGCGAGATCAAACGTTTCGTGACAGAAGCGCATGAGAAAGCGCTCAGCATTTTGAAGAAGAAAAAGAAAAACTGGACGGCTTTGGCCGAAGCTTTGCTTGAATATGAAACGCTCTCGGGTGACGAAATCAAAGTGCTCCTCTCAGATGGCATTACGCCAAAACGCCCCGATGGAGGCAACTCTCGCCCCGCCGTGTCAGCCGTTCCAACGACCAGCAAACCTAAGCCGCTCGGCGATGCACAACCCGAAAGCTAAGAGTGGCCCCGCAATTGGGGTGGATATAGGAGGCGTTATCATCAAGCCCGCACGGGCCTCTGGTGATACGTCTTTTTTCTCGTCTGGCTATCTGGATACGCCCTCTGTTGAAGGCGCGATTGAAGGTGTGGCTCATTTAAACAAGACCGTTTTCCCCGGGCAGGTGTTCTTAGTGTCCAAAGCGAAATCTGGCACGGCGCAAAAAACGCGCGAATGGCTGCATCATCAAAATTTCTATGAACGTACTGGCCTGACCGAAGACAAGTTGTTCTTTTGCGAGAAACGTGAAGGCAAAGTTCCGATTGCGAAACGTCTCGGCTTGACGACGTTCATTGATGACCGCGTAGATGTTCTAGGACATCTTTCGCATATTCAGGCGCGCTATTTATTCGCCGAAAGCGATGAATGGTTGCCGGACACAGTTCCTGCTGAATTGACACCTGTCATTGGGTGGCAGGAATTTTTATCTCTTTTAGAGGCTAAGGCATGACGTTTAAGCGGCCTAAAATCATGGGCATATTAAATGTTACGCCTGATAGTTTTTCGGATGGCGGGCAGTTTGGTAGCCTTGATATGACAGTGCGCGGCGCGCTGTCGCTGCTTGAGGCTGGCGCGGATATTCTCGATATTGGCGGGGAGAGCACGCGCCCCGGCGCGCAAGAAGTCTCCGTGCGTGAGGAAATCAACCGCACAGTTCCCGTTATTGCGGCGCTGCGAGACGCGACCAAAGACTTCGATAACGATCCGCTGATTTCCATTGACACGCGTAAACCCGAAGTCGCCGAAGCGGCTATCCATGCGGGCGCGGATATTTGGAATGATGTCACGGGATTGACGTTCGACGCAGGCAGCGTGGACATGGCGGCGAAGCTCGGCTGCCCGCTTATTTTAATGCACATCCAAGGCTCGCCTGAAACGATGCAGGATAATCCTGACTACGGAGCGGATGCGGTTGGCGATATCATGGCGTGGCTCGCTGCGCGCATTGACGTCTGCGAAGCTGCGGGGATAGAGCGGGATCTTATCACGCTTGATCCGGGTGTGGGTTTTGGCAAACGCCATGAAGATAATATCGCGATATTCAAAGAGCTCGCACGTTTCAAAACGCTCGGTTGTCCGCTCTTGATGGGCGCGTCTCGCAAAAGTTTTATTGGCCGCGTAGACGGATCGGCGTCTGGGTGGCTCGCTCGCAACGGCGCTCTGGAGTGCCTCACAAGGCGCGAATATTGTACGCGTCCATGACGTAAGTGAAACCCTGCAAGCGCTGCGGGTTTGGGAGGTAATTGAAAATGGCTGAGACGAAAACAGATGACTTAGACGAACCGATAATCGGCGAGCAGCCACCCAAAGGGCGCGTGCTTATCATCGCAGGATCGGATAGCGGCGGCGGAGCGGGCATTCAAGCCGATATCAAAACCTGCGCCGCGTTTGGTGCTTATTCCTCCACAGCGATCACGGCGGTGACGGCGCAAAATACGCTGGGTGTTCAGCAAATAGAGATGATGCCGCCAGAGCTTGTCCGTGCGCAAATTCAAAGCGTGATGAGCGACATCGGCGCGGACGTAATTAAAATCGGAATGCTTGGCAGCGTGGAAATCGTCAATATAGTTGCCGAAGAAATCGACAAAGCGAACGCCTATATCATCCTCGATCCCGTCATGGTCGCAACGTCTGGCGACGCATTATTTGAGGGCGATGTGGTCGCTGCGATGAAAGAAAAACTCGTACCGCTCTGTGATGTCATCACGCCAAACGTCCCCGAAGCGGCGCTCCTAACGGGGATAGAGGTGAACGACATTGACGACATGTCCAAGGCGGGTGACGCGCTCCTCGCGATGGGTGCTTACGCCGCCGTGATGAAAGGCGGGCACCTTAAGGGCAAATCTATGATCGACGTGCTGGTGTCCGAAGACGGCGCGCAGATCATGTCAGGCCCGCGTCTCCACAGCCGTCATACGCATGGCACCGGCTGTACGCTCGCGAGCGCGATTGCGGCGGGCATGGCCCTGGGGCAGCCGCTGGAAGCCGCCGTACAGCTCGCGCGAGATTTCGTCTTTGAGGGCATCCGCACCGCGCCAAAATTCGGGGCAGGGAATGGGCCGCTTAATCACGGTCTTGCGGATTTGTCGGAAGATGAGGGCGACGGGCCTGAGCCTGACAGCAGTAATCCGTTCGCGGCGCTTAAAGGTCTTACTTAAGTTTAGCAGGCTTAGATTTTTTCGACCCAATACGCGAAATCATAATCCCGATGATGATAACGGGAAAGGCCGCCAAGAGGCGCGGCGTGAGCGGCTCTGAGAGGAGCCAGACGCCAAGGCCAACAGAGGCGATCGGCGTGAGGTAATTAATCCGCGCCAGCGTTGTCGGCCCTGTTTTTTCAATCACATAAAGATAGACAATATTCGCCGTGCCTGATGAACCAAGCCCCAATCCTAGCGCCATTAACATGGCGGTTGGATGCGGAAAACTTGTGGGGACTTCGGTTAAAAACGCGCAGATAAGCGCCGAAATCGCCGCACATGTTAGCATCATCGCTGCGCCAAGGCTGGCGGGGACATGCGGCGCGCGTTTGACGAAAACTGTGGTGAACGCATAGCACGCGGCGGCGGCCAAAATCAGGCTCTGAGCTTTCCAGTCTCCAACTAAATTAAACGATAAATCATTAGGCATGAAGAGGATCACGATCCCCATGAAGCCAATGACGAAGCCCGCTAATTTGAAAAATGTTAGGCGCTCGTCTGTGAAGAAATGCGCGAGGATGATGGTGATAAGCGGCATGGCCCCCGTCAAAACGGCGGTCAATCCGCTATCCACCGTAAGCTGTCCGGTCGAGAGCAAAAAGAACGGCAGCAGCGAGCCTGTAATCCCAAAGAGGAAGTAATAGCGCCAGCGCACATCACGCAGGGGCGGGAAACGGCGGCCGCGATAATGGGCATAGCCGGTCACGAAAATCGCGCCAATCGTCAGGCGGTATGCCACAAGCCAAATGGGCGAGACATATTTCACCGCCACGCCGACCATTGTAAAGGCACTGCCCCATATCAGCACTAAAAAGACCGCCATGAGCGTAAGCCGCGCGGGCGTAATAGGCGCATCAGCCTCGCTGGGCGTACGGCCCGGCTCTGTGCTTAAAAGCGAATCTGCTGCGGCTTTGTTCATGCTCCCGCTTCGCAGCGATGAGCAGGGGCGTCAATCGGAAAGTAGGGCAGTAATGTTATCCCGCCCACGCCCTTCTAGTTCCGCCACTTCGCGTTGCCTGAGGGTGAGGGTGATTATCCATTCAAATCTTAAAGCTTAACTTGGCCATGCTCTAAAATCGCTTGGGCTGAAGCGAGCTGCGTGAAGTGAATAGCTTGCAGCTTATCGTCCTGTTCATCACTTGTGCGGAAATAACCGTCTTCGTCTTTTTCCATATCCCATTCAAGGATGCGGGCCATGTCGAGCTGCCAATAGCTCATGTCGCCATAGGGACGTTTGCAATCAATGGCGGGGCCGGGCCAACCACAGTCGTCTTCATAACCGTTCATTTCCCAACCCCAATATGGCGTTTTCAAAACCTTGATCATTTCAGCTGAGAGAACAACTTGCCCGTCTTCGTCCAAGCCTAAACCTTTGTTAGATGTGACGCCGCCATAGCCGGTCATGGCTGTTTCAATATCCGATGTGGAAAGATTATTGACCGTATAGCTGCCGGGCTTAATCTCGGCGCGCTCGAAAAATTCATTAATGGCCCATACCATTTCAACATAGAGGCGGGCTTGGTCTTCTTCACTCGCCGCGCCAAACGCTTTTTCCATCATCTCGAGAGGAGTTTCTCCGCTGGTAAAAGGTTTGTCAGGATCAAAATAAGAAGAACCAGACTCGCATCCGTCCCACCCCAAGCGGACTTGGCGAAGGACATCTATATGTGCTTGTGTGAGTTTAAACGCATCGCGCGCCTTATCATTCCAAATGTGGTCGCGGGCGTCGTCTTCGAAATATTCAACCACGTCTTCGGGAATGTCAACGATTTCGATATCTTCAAACCCCGGGATCATTTCCGACATGACATCGTTGTAAACTTTATCGCCGGCCTCCTCGATAGACAGCCCGCTTTTCTGCGCTGCGCGTACGGCTTTAAATGCTTTGCCAAAAAGCTTGAGTCTCTCGAACATAATATAGCTCCCACTTGTCGTATAATGTCATTAAAGCCGATGGGTATATATGTCCAAAATTTTGTGACCAAATAATGACGGATTTTTGTTTGGTGTTTCAGGCTGTAAATATTTGTGTTTTTTGCGGCCTGAAACGGATTTATTCGCCAATAACCAACGTCAGATCATGGCATTCCCATGCTTGCGGCGGCTCTAGCTTGCGGGTCATTTTCTCAATCGCGGCGGCGGGGACAACCGCTTGGCGATTTGAATTTTGCCCCGAGAGCCGTGCGGGCGGAACCTCGATGTAAACAATCCGTGTCTGGGCATTGTAATCCCGCGCGAGCGAGATGGACTTCTGCCGCATTTGCCGCGTGATATTGGTTGCGTTCCAGACAAAGTCTTGCCCCGCCCGCAAATATTCACGTGCGCGTTCACGAGCCGCTTGGATCACCTGTCCTTGGTTGCCCGAACTGGCCGCGCCAATTTCTGCGCGGATTGTATCAAGGCTTATGACGGGCTGATCGGGCGCATAGGTTTTAATCCATGTATCCTTGCCCGACCCTGGAAGGCCCGACATGAATGTGACCTTGCATCTGAAGTCTTCATATTCTTCGTAATACGGATCACGACCGTCTTTTTCAAAGAACGACACGCGGCTGGCGGCATTGGCAAAATCAAACCGTTTGTCCCAGCAGCCTACGTCGCGAAACGATTGTTCCGCCAGATCAATATTATCCAGAACACCTTGGCCATCTTCGCAAATCCGCCCGAGCGCGTCTGCCTTGGAATGCAGGCACAGATAGTCAGGCCGACATTTCCATGACGTTTGTATCGACAGCCGCAGAGCGCTTTCGCGTTCGATCAACCAAAACGGCACGAGGTGTTCAGAGATAATTCCGCATACCGCCTCTCGCCACTCAAACGGCGCGCCGCATTCCCACAAGAGCTTGCGCGCCATTAGTGTCCCGATACGCGCATGCCCTCGCGCGGAAATCCGCCCGTCGGGTTCTTGCTTTGTCGTGGCAGGTTTTCCAATGTCATGGAGAACCGCCGCCCAGAACAAAATATTGCGCGCAGGCGGCTCCAATGCCTGCCACTCGGGCAGGGTAATCAGAGCCTCCGTGACCATGCGCGTATGCAGGCCGACATCACCTTCCGCGTGATGGATCGGGTCCTGCGGGCACGTATCAAGCGCGGGCATTTCAGGCCAAAGCGACCAGATGGTTTTCCAATCCACTGCAAAAGGTGGCTGAACTGGAACGCAAGCCAAAAGCGTTTGGAAACTTATATTATGAGGTTTCATCATAAGCTCCTTTTACTCCCAAAACAGAGGCGAAGATGTCAATCCCGCTCCGTAATTGGTTGGGCAGAATAGGGCGGTCATGCCAGTGACTGTCCGAGGCCTGAATGGCCTGAACGAAATCGCTTCGCACGAATTTGAAGCGGTCAATCACGCAGTCGCCCTCTTCTTGTTTCAGATACAGACCTTCGGCCAAATCACTGTCCTCGGTTTGCTTGGCGACAAAATCGGCGCGGCTGTTTGAGGCGATAGCGGCCTCTTCGAGCTGTTCTCGCCAACCTTCTGATTTATACAAAGACGGCCGAACGAAGGCGTCAATTTCGCCGCTCGTTCTCACGCGACCTTCATGCAAAACAGGCACAGGCATAACGGGCAGACCCGCCAATAATGTGCGCCGTGCCTCGGTCGACAAAAACACAGATCGCTCGCGGTCAAAGACATCAAACTCCAAGAAGTAATGCGGCAACTCATCATAGAAAACGGTGTGTTTGGCATACATCCATTCTCCGTACATGATAAACCGTGCGCCCAAAACGTCATGGAAACGGACAGCGTGACACGCCGCCCATGTCTTTAACATCGCGAAATGGCGCTCTCTGTGCCCGCCCGTGAGGAAGTGTCCACGGCTCTGCAACAGCAGGCCGCCCGCTTCGCCAAAGGACAGGGCGCAATTCGCGCCGTCTACTTTTTCTTCGACCACGAGGAACGCGTCTTTCAATTCCGAAAGCGGTTTGTCGTCAGTCATATCTCCTAATTGAAAGCGCGAGCCTTCAATATGCCGCGTACGCGGATATTTTAAAATTCTCATTGATTTACTCATACTGATTCACATGCATCTGGGGCTGCGTGTGAAGAACACATAGGTGCCCTGTCGGCCTAACTCGTTTTCGATAGGGCCGCTCGGGCGTTAATAAATGTGTTGGTCGTCGCTACATGATATCCTCGTATGAATGGCGAGGCGGATAGAGCAGCGGCGAAGAGAGATCAAGGGGAAATTGAAAAGAGATTTTTATCCCTCATCCTGAGGCGCAGGCGTAGCCTGCGGGACTCGAAGGATTGGTGAGTTATTAGGCGTACTTAATTCCGCCCGCCCACGTCCTTCGAGTCCCGTCACTTCGTGACGCCTCAGGATGAGGGCTTACCTCTTACTCAACTTCCTCATCCTGAGGCACGGCGAAGCCGTGGGACTCGAAGGATCTGTGAGAGGAAATAACCCTACAAACTCCGCGCGATCAGCAGCTTCATAATCTCCGTTGTCCCCGCATAGATCCGCGTGACGCGGGCGTCGCGATAGGCTTGGGCGATGGCGTATTCGTTCATGTAGCCGTATCCGCCAAAAAGTTGCAGGCATTGGTCGACGACTTTGCCGTGGAGTTCGGAGATCCAATATTTCGCCATAGAGGCGGTGGTGCTGTCGAGTTCGCCTTTGATGTGCTGGCCGATGCAATAGTCAGTGAAAACGCGGGCGAGGGTGGCTTCGGTTTTCATCTCAGCGAGTTTGAATTGCGTGTTTTGGAAGTCGATGATTTTGCTGCCAAACGCTTTGCGGTCTTTGACGTAATCCAGCGTGATTTGCAGCGCGAATTCAATCGCGGAGCATTCCTGTACGGCAATGTTCAGGCGCTCTTGGGGGAGACTGTCCATCATTTGCCCGAAGCCGCGCCCTTCTGCGCCGCCGATGAGGTTAGAGGCAGGGACGCGCACGTCGTTGAAAAAGAGTTCGGAGGTATCGGCGAGCTCCCGCCCGATTTTATTTAAGTTCCGTCCGCGCTCAAAGCCGTCCGCTTTGTCTGTTTCGATCAAGAGCATGGATGTGCCGCGCGCGCCTTGGGTCGGGTCGGTTTTGACCGCCACCAACAAAAGGTTCGCCGTCTGGCCATTGGTAATAAAAATCTTGGAACCGTTGACGATGTAATCATCGCCGTCTCTTATGGCCGAGGTGCGGATGGACTGCACATCTGAACCTGCGCCCGGTTCGGTCATGCAAATCGCCGAGACGTAATCGCCATTGCACATACCGGGGAGGAATTTATGCTTTTGCTCTTCTGTGCCGAAATCGGTGAGGTATGGCGCGACGATGGCATTGTGCAGGGCGATATCCCAGCCCTCTATGCCGCGCCATCCGATCTGTTCTTGGAGGATCGTTTCGTGGCGATAATCTCCGCCCATGCCGCCATATTCTTCGGGCACTGACAGGCCCGTCAGGCCGTGCTCTGAGGCGAGACGCCAAAATTCGCGCGGCACTTGTTTCTCCTCGCGCCATTGCTCCAGTTTTTCGGGCGGGGCATTTTGATCGAGGAATTTCCCGACGCTATCGGCGAAAATGATGAATTCCTCGTCAGTGCGATAATCGGGCGTGGCAACATTAAGGGGCGTCATGGGGTGATCCTTTTATGGGGTATATTGGGCAGATTAAGGGCGCATGCCGAAGAGGCAAGGCCCAATGAGACGGGTGCGGCCTAATCGTCATTTCCCGCTTCGTAATTGGTCGCCGTTTGCGCGCCTAATCCCGCGATCAGTTCAAGGAATTTCTCAGGCTCTTCGTGGCGCATTTTGGCAAACTGCTTTTCCATGCCGCCCGCGTAAATCAGTTCTGGGACGTTACCGGCGGTGGCCTCCAATATGGCGGCGGCGCAATCCATTGGGTCATCGCCCGCCTCAATCACGGCATCGGATTTCCCGCGTGAACTGCCGTCTTTAGTGAGGGCATTACGCGACACATCCGTGGCGACAGAGCCTGGCAGAATATTGGTCACGCGGATATTATGCAGCGTTTCGACCTCGGCCCGCAGCGCGTCCATATAGCCGATCAAGCCATGTTTCGCGGCGCAGTAAGCCGTACGCAGCGGCGCGCCGATACGGCCCGCAACGGAGCTAATGGCGATAATATGCGCGCCGCCAGCCGCGACCATTTTTGGGAGCTGTAATTGCGTTAGCCAGATCGGCGCGATCAAATCAATATTGATGAGGTCAGTGTAAACTTGCGGATCTGTGTGGATGGCAAGGCTACGTTGGCTCACGCCCGCATTATTAACAAGGATATCGACGCGGCCTTTCCACGCCCATGCGGTCTCAACATGGGCCACCAGAGAGGCGTAATCTGTAACTTCGAAGGGGATGATCAGCGTATCGGTTTTGATCGTGGCCGCAACAGCCTCCAGCGCCGCAACGCGTCGCCCCGATAAAATGATATGCGCGCCCGCCGCCGCAAAGCTCTTCGCCAAAGCCTCACCAATGCCCGACGACGCACCCGTGATCCATACGATTTTATCTTTGAAATTTTCCATTCTGCCCTCGCAATGTGTTTCCATCACTATTGCGAGTTTTGCGCAGGATTAACAGCGTAAACCGCTAAAGAATAATTCCAGCGCGGAGAGGGCGTCTTGCGTTGCGGCAGTTGGATCATCGGCGACTGAAATCGTGAGCGCAGCTTCGCAGCTTGCGGCGAAAACCAATGAGCTAAGCGGATCGAGCGGAAGCGTTTTAATCACGCCTGTTGCCATCAAGCCCTGCATGGCGGCGCGGATAAACGCCACAGAGTTTTCGTGTTCGATTTCTCGCCAATATTCCCACCCCAGAACAGAAGGCGCGTCTTGCAACACGATATGTTTATGAACGGGCGTGCCTGCGGCCTCAAAATAAGCGGTCAATGTCGCGCGCACAGAATCCCAACCTGCGGGGCTTTGGACGAGGGCGTCTTGCATGGCGCTGACGGTGTGGGTGAGTTCACGCCGCACGACCGCTTCGAAGAGATCTTTTTTGCCCTTGGGGAAATGATGATAGAGCGCGCCGCGCGTGACATTGGCGCGGGCGACAATCGACGCTGCTGATGTCGCCGCATAGCCTTGTTGCCCGAACAACCCATGCCCAGTTTTAATTAAAGCCTCACGTGTGTCTTCGGCTTGTTGGTCGCGTTGATTTTTTACGGGTAGGTTTTCAGACATTAAAACTCCTTGACATACACGATGTATGTCAGATATATAGTTCACATACGTAATGTATGTTAAATGATTTAACAGCACCAGACTTAATGTGAAGTTATATGCAAAAGACAAAAGAGCAAATCGCGAAAGATTTTGATTGTGCCGTATTAGGGCAGGGGCCCGCACTTGTTTTTCTGCATGGCTGGCCCTTTCACCAAGAGAGCTACCGCATGATTGTCCCAGAGCTGTCCAAGCATTTTAAGTGCTATAATTTGAATTCAATGGGCATGGCGCATGGCGGGAAAAGCCTTATTAAAAACAAGATGGATTTCCCCGATCATGCCGACCGCGTCTTGGCATTCGCAGATGCTATGGGTCTGGAAAAATTCAATATTATGGGGCATGATACAGGCGGAACGATTGCGCGCTTTGTTGCGGCAAAGGCGCCAGAGCGGGTTGAAAAACTCGTGCTGCTCAACACAGAAATGCCGGGGCACCGCCCACCCTTTATTCCATTTTATCAAAAGACAATGCGGTTTCCGATGAATCGAATTTTCTTTAAATTAGCTTTAAAGTCAAAAACTTACAGACACTCTTCTTTGGGATTTGGGAATGTCATGTATAATAAACGATTGATTGACGGTGAGTTTGATAAGTATTTTGTGAAATATTGGCTTGTTGATAAACACCGTTTTAATGGTCTTGTTCATTACCTGACGGGACTGAATTTTAACCGTATTGATGAGATGGACGCTTTGCACCGGAAAATCACGGCGCCGACGCAATTTATCTGGGGTAAAAATGACCTTACTTTCCCATGCGATCAAGGCCGCGTGATGGCGGATAGAATGCCGAGCTGCACGGACTTCACCGAAATCGAAGGGGCCTGTTTCCTTCCGCAGGAAGAAAAGCCCAAAGAGGTGGTTGCCGCGACGCTTAGGTTCTTAAGCGCTGCCTAGTCGCCGTAGATATTCGTTGGAATAATCTGTTTTGATTTCAATCCAAATAGGAAGATGGTCGGACATTTCATGTGTCCGCCAACTTTTATATTCTTTTGGCCAATTTGCGTAAGGCTTGCCAGCATCCTTGCCTGTGCGGATTTCCATAGCAACTTGTTCGTAATCTGCCATCTCATCTTTAGTGAAGACAACCTCTTGCCAGTTGATAATGCCGTGGCTTAGACGGTGGCTTTCATCCGCGGGGCCAGTGAAGGCGATTTGGTCGTAATGCTTGCTTCCGTTTAGATCTGTGGTGCCGATGTCAGGGACGCTAAACCCATTATCTTCTAGGGCTTTCATGCCCGCATCATCACGGGCTTTGATGTTCATATCGCCAAGAAATACATGAACTTCATCCATCTTTTTAGCGCGCTTAGATAAGGTTTTGGCTATTACGCCAATCTCGTCTTCGCGTAGAGGGCGCCCTGCGGTTTCATCAAAAACAATATGGGCTGAGCAAAGCGTGAACTTAAACCAGCTGGCTTGAAACGAGGCAAAAAACGGCGTCCGCGCGATTTGCTCATCACCAGGAAGACTGCCTTTGGGGAGGACAAGCTCGCCAATCAAATGCCGGAAGCTGACTTTATTTTTATTAAACACAAAGGCCATGCGTTCATGGTTACCCCGTCCGCCGCCGGAGCTATCATTGATAAAATAATCCCAATTTGGCCCCAAGAGCTTCATGAGTTTTTTCATCGCGTCGATGTTTTTAACTTCTTGAATTGCGCAAATATCGAAGTGGTCAATAATTTCGGCAATGTAGTGAAAGCTCTCGGGGAGGCGTTCACGCCCGCCATCAAAATGCCGGATGTTCCAAGAGCCGATAATCAAAGAATTAGGTAAACGCTTTGACGTAATTTCGCCGTTGAGCATAGCCCGTAGCCGTAAAAGACGCTTTGTAACCCAGCCGCATTGGCCGGGCTTAGTGTCGCCTTTTGGGTAAAGGTATTGATTTCTTAAAGATCCATAATACGCCATAATTTGCTCCTATGATTACAATAGGGACAAATGGCACGCTTGGCTGTGATATTCATCACAGCCGGATAATTTAAATATTAGGCCTTAAACGGATCGCGCATTAGGATGACGTCTTCGCGTTCCGGTGATGTTGACACCATGCCAACAGGACAGCCGATGAGCTCTTCTATGTGGCGGACGTATTTTACGGCTTCGGCGGGGAGATCCGCCCATGAGCGCGCGCCGCGTGTGGAGCCTTGCCAGCCTGGCATACTCTCATAGATCGGCTCGACAGCGGCTTGGTTGGCAGCCCCCGCAGGGAGGCGGCGGATGATTTTGCCGTCTAGCTTATAGCCCGTACAGATTTTCAGTTCTGCAAAGCCGTCCAGCACGTCGAGCTTGGTCAGGGCGATGCCCGTGATGCCGCCCGTGATGATGGCTTGGCGCACCATGACGGCGTCAAACCAACCGCAACGTCTTTGACGGCCCGTGACTGTGCCAAACTCATGGCCGCGTTCGCCCAAGCGGTGCCCGATGTCGTCATTCAGCTCCGTTGGGAACGGGCCTTCACCGACGCGCGTTGTGTAGGCTTTGGTGATGCCCAGCACGTAATTCATTTTGCTTGGCCCCATGCCAGAGCCCGCCGCCGCTTGACCTGCGGTGGTGTTGGAACTGGTGACGAACGGATAGGTGCCGTGGTCAATGTCGAGCATGGCGCCTTGCGCGCCTTCGAACAAGATGCGCTTTTCAGCGCGCTGGGCTTCGTCGAGCTCGTGCCAAACCGCGCCCATAAAGGGGAGAATTTTCGGCGCGACGTCGATTAGGTTATCGTACAGTTCTTTCGCGTCAACTGGCGGGTGGCCCAAGCCTTTGCGCAGCGCATTATGGTGATGCAGCAAGTTCTCAACGCGGGAGAGGAGATGCTCTGGATCGGCCAGATCGCAAACACGGATGGCGCGTCGTGCGACTTTGTCTTCATATGATGGGCCGATGCCGCGTTTGGTTGTGCCGATTTTAATGCCGTCGGCGCGGTTTTCGCGAATGCCGTCAAGCTCGCTATGGACAGGCAGGATCAGCGGCGTGCTCTCGGAGATAATCAGGTTCTCTGGGTTGATCTTCACGCCCTGTTTGCGGATGCGTTCAACTTCATCAAGGAAGGCCCAGGGGTTAAGGACAACGCCGTTACCGATGACAGATAATTTGCCGCCGCGAACAACGCCGCTAGGCAGGAGGCTGAGCTTATAGGTCTCGCCATCAACAACCAAAGTATGACCTGCATTATGGCCACCTTGGAAACGGACGACAACATCGGCGCGGCTGGAGAGCCAGTCAACGATTTTGCCTTTACCTTCATCGCCCCATTGGGACCCGACAACAACAACATTCGCCATAGCTTACCTCATAATAAAGGCGCAGTAGGATAACCACCGCGCCTAAAGAATCGATCTTAGACTTTTTTAGTCCCTAGACGTTTTTACAGCTGATAGCGAGGGGTAAAGCCGATTTACCCACAGACTGTATTGCCGCAGGCTAAAGGGTTACGCAGTCCACGATTTTAACATGCGGGATGTTTTCAATATTGGCGCGGGTCGCGCCATCGACACACCCATCAATCGCCACAAGACAAACCGCTTCGCCGCCTTCGTCCATGCGGCCCATACTAAAGGTCGCGATGTTAACATTGGCGTCACCCAAAATTTGTCCGAGCTTGCCGACGAAACCGGGGCTGTCTTCATTGCGCACGTATATCATGTTTTCGAAAAAGGCTGCATCCATTTGAACGCCAAATAGGCGCACGATACGGGGTTCTCCGCGGTAAATCGTGCCGACAATGGCGAATTTACGCTCGTCTGTTTCCACTGTAAGGCGGATAAGGCTCTCGGCGCGTTCGGCTTTGTCAACGTAGCTGTCTTTGACTTCAATCCCGCGTTCTTTCGCAAGAACAGGAGCCGACACCATGTTCACATCAGGCATAACAGATTTTAGAACGCCAGATAGGGCGGCGGCAGAAATTGGTTTTGTGTTCAGCTTGGTGATGCTGCCTTTATATTCGATTTCGATTCCTTGAACTGGGCTACGCAGGAGCTGTCCCATTAGGCGGCCAAGTTTGTCGGCAAGGTCAACAAATGGCTTAAGACGCGGCGCTTCTTCGGCAGAAATCGACGGCGTGTTCAGCGCGTTGGAAACGGCCCCCGTCAGCAGGTAATCCGCCATTTGTTCGGCGACTTGGACGGCGACATTTTCTTGGGCCTCAAGCGTTGAGGCACCGAGGTGAGGCGTGGCGATAAAGTTAGGCGCGCCGAAGAGCGGGTTTTCTTTGGCGGGTTCAATGGCGAACACATCAAGGGCGGCGGCGCGGACATGTCCGCTCTCTAGCGCGTCTTTGAGTGCGTCTTCATCGACAAGGCCGCCGCGCGCGCAGTTCACAACGATCAAGCCTTTCTTGGCACTGGCAAGACGTTCGCGAGACACGATGCCTTTGGTGCCTTCGGTTAGCGGCGTGTGCAAGGTGATGGCGTTAGCGCGTTTGAACAGATCATCAAGCTCGACTTTTTCAACGCCAAGCTTCACGGCGCGTTCGGGCGTAAGGTAAGGATCAAAAGCGATGACTTTCATCTTAAGGCCGAGTGCGCGTTCCGCGACGAGCGCGCCAATGTTCCCGCAACCAATAACACCGAGCGTTTTATTAAATAGCTCCATGCCTTTGTAATCGCTCTTGGGCCATTCGCCGTTCTGCGTACGAGCGGAGGCTGACGGGATTTGACGGGCGGCAGAGAAGAGCATGGCGATAGCGTGCTCCGCCGTCGTGATAGCGTTCCCAAACGGCGTATTCATCACAACAACGCCGCGATCTGTGGCGGCTTTGATGTCGATATTATCAACGCCGATACCCGCGCGGCCAATGACTTTCAGGTTAGTGGCGGCGGTAATGATTTCCGCGTCAGGGCGGGTAGATGAACGCACGGCGAGGCCGTCATATTCAGGGATAATTTTAATCAGCTCGTCTTTTGACAGGCCCGTAATGACGTCAACATCGACGCCGCGAGATTTGAAAACTTCTGTAGCTGCGACAGACATTTTATCAGCGATAAGGACTTTAGGCATGGTGTATTCCAATGTGGTTTAGATAAGGCTGCGCCGTTCGCTGGCGCGCCAATATAAAGAGAGAAAATGCGCCGCAAGAAACGGCGCGTAATTACGCTAGGGGCTTTACGAGAAGTGCTTGGCAGCAATCGTTTCAAACGCCCAATCCAGCCAAGGCGTTAGCGCCTCGATGTCGGATTGCTCGATGAGGCCAGACGCCCAAACGCGGAAGCCAGGAGGGGCCGTGCGATAGGCGCCAAAATCCAAAGCGACATTCTCATCACCCAAAAGCGTGATGATCTCTTTGGCAAATGCAGCTTGCTCATCCAGCGGCAAAGCCTGAACGCGCGGGTCAACAATCTTCATGCAGACGCCCGTGTTGGAACGCTCATTGTCGTTCTCCGCGAGGTTTTCAATCCAATCCGTCTTCGCCATCCATTCCCAAAGGAATTTGGCGTTATTGTCGGCGCGGTCATGCATGAACTGCAATCCGCCATTTGACTTGACCCACTTGAGCGCGTCGAGATGATCTTCAGCACAGAGGAGCGACGGCGTATTAATCGTTGCGCCTTGGAAGAGTGCTTCGTCAATTTTGCCCTTTTTCGTCATGCGGAAAATCTTCGGGAGAGGCCAAGGCGGCGTGTAACTCTCTAGGCGCTCTACGGCGCGCGGCGAGAGGATAATCATCCCGTGGGCCGCTTCGCCGCCCATGTTTTTCTGCCAACTATAGGTCGTCGCGTCGAGCTTCGCCCAATCGAGCTGCTGCGCGAATACAGCGGATGTCGCGTCGCAAATGGTGATGCCTTCGCGGTCTGCGGGGATGAAATCAGCATTGGGGACGCGCACGCCAGCGGTGGTGCCGTTCCATGTAAAGACAAGGTCGCGGTCGCCTGTGTAATCCGCGAGCGGGGGGAGCTGTCCGTAATCTGCGGTCAAAATGCGCAGGTCTTTTAGGGGGAGCTGCGTTTCGGCGTCCGTGATCCAAGCATTGCCGAAATTCTCCCAAGCCGCGACGTCTACGCCGCGCGGGCCGAGCATTGACCACATGGCCATCTCTACCGCGCCAGTATCAGAGGCCGGGACAATCGCGATGCGGTAATCGGCGGGAACTTCAAGAACCTCGCGCGTTAGGTCGATCACTTCTTTTAATTTGGCTTTGCCGAGGGCGGAGCGGTGCGAGCGGCCAAGCGCTGCGTCGCTAAGTGCGTCCAAAGTCCATCCGGGGCGTTTACGTGTGGGACCCGCAGAAAAACGCGGATCGACCGGCTTAATGGCCGGTTTAGCAGTCTTAGTCATAATGTTCTCCAGCAGCTGCGTTTTTGTACAACCGTTAAAGGCACTCCAGTGGGGGAGCGTGGCCCGCGCGTTGGGTAGGCGCAGGGGATGGGGGAGTCAAGTGGAGGATGAAGGGGTAAATTAATACGTTTTTACGCATTATAAACGCAAATCACATAACGTCCGCTTACTTGTTGTTAAATCGCTTTAAGGGGGCGGTGAGTGAGTATGGTAAATAAAATTCTATCAACGGATATAGAAAACTATCCTAATGGAATTAAGGTTGTTCAGCATAATTTACCGAGTACGGATTTATTTACTGAACAAGCTTTAGCTCAAGCGATTGAAGAGCACCCACCTCATTTAGTGGATATTTGTGTGGATGGCACATTTTCGAGTTGCGAGCGCAATGGGTTTTCGGGCGCGGAGCTTATTGAAGCTGTGAAGCAAGGAAACTTATGGATTAGTCTCAAACATATCGAAACTGTCAATAGCCCTATTGGACGTTTAATTAAAACCTTACATGCCGAATTTGAACATACGATGGGGCGTAAAACACAGAGTAAAATTGGCGGACTGTTAATTTCATCCCCTAAAGCAACAGTAGGCTATCATTTTGATTTTTCTGATGTCGCTTTGCACCATATTCATGGGAGTAAGCGCATTTACATATATCCGAATGAGCCACCATATTTAGATTCAAAAAAAGTTGAAGAGCTTTCCTTGGCACAAGGGATCGAAAGAATTCCTTATGATGAGAAATTTGACCAATTGGCACATACTATTGATTTAGAACCTGGCCAAATGATTAGCTGGCCACATTTATCGCCACATAGAATTGATAATGTATCTGGTTTGAATGTGTCTATGAGTTTGGAATCTATGTGTTTAACTTCGCGTTTAATAGTTGGGCAATATTTCTTTGATGGATTTACATATAAACATTTTAAAACAAGAGTTTTTCCACAAAGTAAAAATAAAACTATACAATTTATGAAAACATGCTGTGCGGTTTTTATCAGAAAAAGCGGTAAATTAAACCGTAAGGATATACCGATCGAATATGCATATAAGCTTGATGCGAATGCGGCAAATTTTTTAACGTCTGTAAACACATAGGAATAAGACGCTTTATTAAGGCTTTAGATTAACTTTTAATTTGTCCTAACTATGGATTGATAATTGTGGTTCACTTGTAAACTTTAGTGTTTCGATTTCTGTGAAAGCAAAACCCACCAATGCGCTCTAATGGCTATTATCATTCATGTGAAATGAAAAACCTATACGTAAATTTTTGAGGTTGGATGAATGATGTGTATTCTTTCTATAAACTAACCCTGAATGGCATGACTTTTGCAGTTCCACCTTTGAGCTTACTCATGGGATTGGAGAGCTGCTATGGGCAACCAAATTTTATCAGAAAAGATAGAAAACTATCCGAATGGCATTAAAATTGTTCGGCATAATCTACCAGAAACAAATCTATTTACTCAGGCTGCTTTGGCCAAAGCGATTGAGGAGCACCCCCCAGAATTAATGGATATTTGCGTTGAAGGATCTTTTTCGACGTGTGAACGTAATGGCTTTACGGGAATGCAACTGATCGAAGCCGTGAAACAGGGTAAGTTTTGGATTAATTTAAAACAAATTGAGCGAGTCGATAGCCCGATTGGAAATTTGGTTAAAAAAATGCATTCCGAGGTCGAACATACTATGGGACGCAAAACACGCAGCAAAATTGGGGGATTACTCATTTCTTCGCCGTCTGCTACGGTGGGATATCATTTTGATCTAACTGATGTAACATTGCATCATATTCACGGTCGAAAACGTATTTATATTTATCCGAATAAAGCGCCGTTTTTAAATTCTGAAAACGTTGAAGACATTGCACTTGCAGAGGGGGTAGAAAAACTTCCGTATAATGTGAAATTCGACGTGGCGGCTGATGTTTTTGACCTCGAGCCTGGCCATATGATTAGCTGGCCGCATTTATCACCTCACCGTGTTGATAATTTATCAGATTTGAATGTTTCGATAAGCTTGGAATCTATGTGCTTTGAATCTCGCTTGGCTGTTGGGGCACATTTCTTTGATGGATTTACATATAAGCGTTTCGGAACGCGGTTTTTCCCGCAAAGTGAAAATAAATTTATCCGATTTATGAAAAGCTCTATCGCGATTTGTATCAAGAAAAGCGGGATGTTAAATCGGGCTGAGGCACCAACGAACTATACTTAAAGGCTTGATGCTAGTGCGGTTAATTTTCTACAACCTGTTAACGTATAATTGCGTATCTAGTAGATGGAGCCCTTTATATTTGCTGCAAAATAGCGATAAATTAAATGGCATGAAAGTATTCGGTCCTGTAGCTGTAATATCATGCTTTTTATTATCGCTGTAAGTCTTATACCCATTCGCAATATTTAACTGTTGCTCGCAGGGAAATATGGGTTCAGCGTTGGGTGGAAAATTAAGAGCTGGGGCATTTAAAGCCCTTGCCCTTGGGTTGCATTTGTTCAATCGTCAAGAACGGAAGAAAATTACTAGTGTGATTTGGCGAAATTATGCCTTGAACAAAATACGCTTTTTTCCTTCCCACAAAGTCGACACGCCAATCTCTCTTAGTTTTTCAAGATCGGATGTAATGGTCGCAAAGTGATTGCCAGCTAAAGTTCCGGCCTTGGACGCAAATTGCACGCTGCCGTAGGCGATTAATATCTCGGTCTCGCTTTTCCCTTTTGGGTATAACAGGATTTGACCCGGCGCGGGATATGATGTGGCGTCTTCATATCCAACCGCAAAGTCTTTATCGCCAAGGGGTATCCACACGCCTTCACCGCTCCAACGCACATGCACAATGTTGCCTACAAAAGGCATGGCTTGCCGAAACGCTGCGCATGTTTTGGGGGATTTTGAGTCTTCAAAAACAGCTTCGAAATCATGTCCGTCTATCGTGATAATCATTTTGACCTCTGTTTTTATATGCGCGCGGTGAGTATGTTTAGCGGAAGCGCGTAGGCGCGCGGCGTTTTGCCAAGTGTTTTTAGAGCTGTATCTTCTATCTTATTCAGCGCGTCTTCATGTCCATCCAGTCGCGCTTTTTTATGGGCGGACCAAGAGCGCATGAAAGCGGCAATTTGTGCGGGTGTCCATTGTAGCTCGCAGGTGAATTTTGGCGTGTCTATAACCGTAAAAGGCATGCCGAGTTCTTCGGGGCAGTAGCCGCGCCAACTCAGGTGATTGCCCTCGGACCAATAAGGCGTGAGGATATCTAGGGTCGGATCAATCAACACGTTCTGAATATCATCTTCCGTTTCGGCGCGGTGATAAGTCCATGCACAAAATATTGCGCCGGGCCGAGAGACTCGCCTGACCTCTTCCCAAAACAGCGGCCAATCAAACCAATGCAGCGCGGTTGCAACTGTGATCGCGTCGACGGAATTATCAGGCAGGTTTGAGGCATGTGCTGGCGCCTGCGAATAATGGATGTTTGGATGAGGTGCGGCGTGCTGAATTTGGGCGGCGTCAATGTCGCTGGCGTGAACGGTTTTAAATTTCTCCGCCAAAGACAGAGCGGCTTGCCCAGACCCCGTACCAACATCCCAGACATCATTCACGGCTGGGGCCTGCTTTGCAATCCAATCAAATAGAGTTTCAGGGTAAGAGGGACGCGCCGCCGCATAAGTATCCGCTTGTGCGCCAAAGGTTCGAGCGTTTTCCATATCTGCCTACTTCTCAAACTCGCTTGCGTCGGCATAGGCCTTGATGAAACCTTCGCGCTTTGAGAGGCGGGAGCGATATTGCCGTAACGGCTCTTCCATACAGAGGCCATATCCGCGTGCCCAACCGATGTTGTAACAGGTCATAATGTCGGCGGCGGTGAAGGTATCTCCGCAAATGAACTCGTGTTTTTCCAAACGCGCGGTGAGCTGCGGGACGACTTCGTTTTGAATTTTATCGCGGTTGAATTGGGCGTGATGTTCGCTGCGTATAGGCTTGGGGAGAAGCGTTTCATTCAGGCGAATTTGCCAGAGCATCATATCCATCCACGATCCACCAAAATGCATCATTTGTAGATAATCGCCGCGCGCCGCCAGATCGTCCAACGCCGGCGCAAGGGCCAGCTTGGGGTAAGCATCGGCGAGCCACACCATCATTGCGCCGCTCTCAAACAAGGTTTGCTCTGTGCCGTCATTATAGGTCACATCCAAAACGGGCACGGCGTGGTTTGGGTTCTTGGCGAGGAAATCCGCCGAGTGCTGCGCGCCCTGCATCAACGCCATTTTTTCAACCTCAAAGCCGTCCCCGAAAATCTCATGCAGAAGCCACTTCACCCGCAAAGACCGCGAGAGAGGATAATGATAAAGCTTAAGGGATATTATGGTCATGGCGGACTTTCAGGTGAATTCAACTCAATGGTAGGCCTCGCCGCACTTATGCGCAAGCTTTCACAGAACTGTCATTTGTTTTGCAGTTGGTTTCGGGTATGACACCATTAAAGACTCAGAGGAGATCGACATGGACGGATATCAGGACGACGGCATTGCCACCAATGCAGATGTGCGCGGCGACGTGCAGGAACGTTACGGCGCGGGCGCAAACGCTGTAGAGGCGGCGCTATGTTGCCCCGTGGATTATGATCCGCAATATTTGAAAATCATCCCGCAGGATGTGCTTGACCGTGACTATGGCTGCGGGGATCCGTCCCGCTATGTGCGCGAAGGCGATACGGTGCTCGATCTCGGATCAGGCGGCGGTAAGATATGTTTCATCGCGCAGCAAATTGTCGGGCCAAAGGGACGTGTTATCGGCATTGATATGACCGATGATATGCTAGAGCTAGCGCGCACAAATGCACCAATTTTGGCAGAAAAACTCGGTTATGATAATGTTGAGTTTCGCCGGGGCCACATCGAGGATTTGAAGACGGATTTGGATGAGCTCAATAAATGGCTCGCGGCTAATCCCGTTAAAAATGCGGGCGACATGGAACGCATGGAAGCGGAAATCCTGCGCCTGCAAAATGAGATGACAATGATCGCGGATAATTCAGTGGATGTGATCGTCTCGAACTGCGTTTTGAATTTGGTGTCGGATAGTAAGAAAAAGCAAATGTTCGCGGAGATGTACCGCGTCCTCAAAGTCGGCGGGCGCGTGGCTGTGTCGGATATTGTCTCGGACGAAGACAGCCCCGAGAGCCTAAAGAAAGACGCGCGTTTGTGGTCGGGTTGTATCTCTGGCGCGCTGCGTGAAGATGAGTTCTGCACCGCACTCGAAGACGCAGGGTTCCACGGCATTCACATGGATAAATGGGAAGATGACCCGTGGCAGATCGTCGAAGGTATTGAATATCGCTCGGCGACATATCTGGCCTATAAAGGCAAAGCAGGCGAATGCCTGGAGAAAAACCAAGCCGTGATCTACAAGGGGCCGTGGCGTCAAGTTCAAGACGATGATGGACATGTGTTCAAACGCGGGGAACGGTCTGCGGTCTGCGAGAAGACATTCGGCCTCATGCAGCGCGAACCCTATGCCGATATGTTCTACGCGATTGAGCCCGCTACGCCCGTGGAAGACCGCATTGAATGGCCGTCCGAAGATTGCGGCGTGCGCCGTCGTGACCCGCAGGAAACAAAACTCGGTAAACCAAAATTGACGACGGACCCAAGCCAAGCCGGAGGTAGCTGTTGTTAAAACGCACCCTCATGGCCAGCGCGATTATAGCGGCCCTTATGTCGGCGTGCAGCCCTGTGCGTTTGCTGAATACGATTACGCCAAGCAAGACATTTGAGCTGCTTAAAAACATTCCTTACGGTGAACATGTGCGGCAAAAATTTGACCTGTACACGCCCACGTCGCCCAAAGCCAATAGTCCCGTTCTGGTCTATATCCATGGCGGGAGCTGGGATTCGGGCAGCAAAGGTTTGTACAAATTTCTCGCCGAAGGCTTTACTTCCGAAGGCCTAACCGTTGCGGCGCTGAACTACCGTCTCTACCCTGACGCGATTTATCCCGACATGCTCACCGATAGCGCAAAGGGCGTTGCGGCGGTGGCCGAGCGTTTCCCTGATCGCCCGCTTATGCTCGTGGGGCATTCGGCGGGGGCGTATAATACGCTGATGCTCGCGCTTTATGGTGATTTCCTCACAGAGGCTGGCGTTGATTTGTGCACCCGCATATCTGGCGTCGTTAGCCTCGCGGCCCCGACAGGCATCATCCCGCTAGGCGAGGAGCCTTACATCACCATTTTCCCAGACCGCCTCTCGAAAAATGACGCGCCGCTCAATAATGTGAACGCGCCCGCGCCGCCGCTCTTCCTCGCCAATGGCAAAACGGACAAAACCGTCTATCCCGCTAATTCAGAACAGCTCCACGCCAAAGTACAAAAACGCGGAGGCACATCAGAGCTGCATATCTATGACAAGATGAACCATACGGATATCGTCAAAGTCATCTCGCGGCACTTTGATGGAGATTCGACGCTCAAGAGTGATATTCTAAAATTCATCGCGGCAAACTCGGCGGCGAAAACAAATTACTGCCAATAGAGGTGAGTATGATAAGAAAATACACGGCAATGTTTTCTGCTCTTTTTACGCTGGGCGTAACGCCGCTTAGCTTCGCCCATGATACGCATGCCAAACCCACCCACGCTGATGCGACTTATATCGCCAATGAAGGCGTGTTGGTCACGCAGGGTGATTTGAAAATCATGTTCGACCCGTTTTTCATTTCGGGCTTTGGCACTTATACCGAAGTGCCCGAAAAAATGCTCGCAGCTATCAACGCTCAAGCCGCGCCCTTTGATGGTGTCGATGCCGTATTCGTCAGTCATGTTCACCGCGATCATTTCGACGCTGGCGCGATGTTTGCCTATATGAAAACCAACACGACCGCCAACGTCTTCCTCCCTGAAAAAGGCGCGCAGCAACTCAGGGAGCTCGCGGATGAAGACGATACAATTTTGGAGCGCCTTATTCCCTTTGCTTTGGATGAAGGCAGTCCGCCAAAGCAAATTAGCAAAGATGGCATCACTGTTGACGCTGTGCGTATCCCGCACGCAGGTTACCCAAGCGGGCGGCGCGATATCAATAATATCCTCTTTCGCGTAACTCTGGCGGATGGCGTGACCGTGGCGCATATGGGCGACGCCGATGTGAACGATATTCACTACGCGCCTTACGAAGATCATTGGGAAAAGACATCCGTCGATCACGCCTTTCCGCCCTATTGGTATTTCGGATCACAAGAGGGATTTGATATTCTCAAAGACCGAGTAAGGGTCAAAGCGGCCACGGGCGTGCATGTGCCGATCAATGTCCCGACCGGCCTCGCGCGTTCAGGGTTTGACTATTTCTCAAAGCCCGGCGAAGCGCGGATTATCACTCTGCCTGCGCCCAAAGACTAAGCCGCTTTAATGCCTTGTCGCGGGCTGCCAATCGCGTCATAGTCCGAACATCCGAGGGGCGCCTATTGAACTGTGGGCTGAGACGAACCCTTTGAACTTGATCCGGGTTATGCCGGCGCGAAGGACGGAAGATGAAACGCGTGTTTTTGGGATTAACGGCACTGTGCGCGCCTCTCTTATTTGGGGGTGGATGCGCAGCTGCGGGCGCGAAAAAATCTGCTGAATCAGCGGCTGGCTGCAAACCCGTAACATATGCAAGCGATGCGTATACCGTTTGCCAATTCCCAAGTGCTGCTGACATCCGCCTGTTCTGGGGCGACGTAGCAGGTACGCCGCACGGTAGTTTCGATGCTGTGAATGCCGCACTGGCGGGGCAGGGCGAGGCGCTCTCTTTTGCGATGAACGCAGGCATGTATCACGCGGATCGCCGCCCTGTTGGCCTATACCGTGAGCAAGGCGTGCAGACGACGGGCCTGCAAACCCGCGCGAGTTCAGGCAATTTCGGTATGCTCCCCAATGGCGTATTTTACCGTGATGGCGATAAGATCGGGGTGATGGAAACAAAGGCTTTCGCGAGCGCCAAACTCTCGCCCGACTACGCCTCTCAATCGGGGCCAATGTTGGTGATAGGCGGCAAGCTCCACCCGAAATTTAAAACGGGTTCAACGTCAAAGAAAAGGCGAAACGGCGTCGGTGTGAGCGCAGACGGCAAAACAGTCTATTTCGCAATAAGCGAACAGCCCGTCAATTTCCACAGCTTCGCAACGCTGTTCAAAGACTACCTTAAAACGCCAAACGCGCTCTATTTCGACGGCGTCGTCTCACGCCTCTATGATCCCAAAAACGCACGCCACGACGGCGGCCTCCCCATGGGGCCTATCGTTGGCGTCGTAGATACTATAACCACAAAATAACCGACCGAGTAGGACACCACCATGAATAAACCCATCGACCAAAGCCAGTTTGTTACGCCGACTGTTACTACGGGGTCGCTCCCGAATTCTTCTAAGGTTTATACGGCCCCCGCTGCCGCGCCTGATATCCGTGTGCCGCACCGCTTGGTTCACCTGCATGAAACGGCGAATGAGCCAGATGTACCTGTCTATGACACGAGCGGGCCGTATTCCGATCCGAATGTTGAAACCGACGTAGAGGCAGGACTTCCTCGACCAAGAACGGCTTGGGTAGTTGAGCGCGGCGGCGTTGAAGAATATGAAGGCCGCGACGTGAAACCCGAAGACAATGGCGGCGCGAAGGGCCGTCATCTGGCGCGGGAATTTCCCGTTAAAAACCGTCCGCTGCGGGGCCTCGATGGCCACAAAGTCACGCAATATGAATTCGCCAAAGCGGGCATCATCACCAAAGAAATGATCTATGTCGCCGAGCGCGAAAATCTGGGCCGCAAAGAGATGGTGCCGGGCGCGCAAGCTCGCGTCGATGCGGGCGAGAGCTTTGGGGCGCATATCCCCGCCTTCGTGACGCCTGAATTTGTTCGCGACGAAATCGCAGCGGGCCGCGCGATCATCCCGTCCAACATTAACCACCCCGAAATCGAACCGCAAATCATCGGCCGTAATTTCCTTGTGAAAATCAACGCCAATATCGGCAACTCCGCCGTGGCGAGTTCCGTCGAAGAAGAAGTCGATAAAATGGTCTGGGCGACGCGTTGGGGCGCGGATAATGTCATGGACCTCTCGACGGGCCGCAACATTCACAACACGCGCGAGTGGATCATCCGCAACAGCCCTGTGCCTATCGGAACTGTGCCGATCTATCAGGCGCTGGAAAAGGTAGGCGGCGTCGCCGAAGACCTAACATGGGAAGTCTACCGCGACACATTAATCGAACAGGCCGAGCAGGGCGTGGATTATTTCACCATCCATGCGGGCGTGCGCCTCGCCTATATCCACCTGACGGCGAACCGCGTCTGCGGCATCGTCAGCCGCGGCGGCTCTATCATGGCGAAATGGTGCCTCGCCCATCACGAAGAGAGCTTCCTCTACACACATTTCGAAGACATTTGCGACATCATGCGCATGTATGACGTGAGCTTCTCTCTCGGTGACGGCCTGCGTCCCGGCGCGATTGCCGACGCCAATGATCGCGCCCAATTCGCAGAGCTGGAAACCCTCGGCGAGCTAACGCAAATCGCGTGGAAGAAAGGCTGTCAGGTCATGATCGAAGGCCCCGGCCATGTGCCCATGCACAAAATCAAAGTGAACATGGAAAAGCAGCTCCGTGAATGCGGAGAGGCGCCCTTCTATACGCTTGGGCCGCTCACCACAGATATCGCGCC
>JBMYWT010000021.1:0-39810 GCA_049607665.1 Maricaulaceae bacterium | reverse complement strand
GGTCGCTCGCAACAAGCTGGTTCGAGTTGAGAGTTGTTTTGTGCAACCACAACAGAATTTTTCCGATTTCAATAAAGAGCTTTGCCTTAAATCAAATGAGGTTCGACCTAATATACTAATTTATGGAGATAGTTTTTCTTCCGACTTTTACGCGGCGCTTACCCTTGCCTATCCAAAAATAAACTTCTTACAAGCGACATCAGCAAATTGTCTCCCTTATGCCAAGCAACCCAGTAATAAAAACTGCGAGAGCCTTCAAGAGTACCTCCTAAGTGATTTTTTGCCAAATACGGCGCGCCCCTTAGACGCTATTATTTTAATGGGAGATTGGGGCTTTCAACATCTTGATTCAATTCCTGAAGTCATTGAAACCTTTGAACCTTTTGCACAAAAAATTATTATAGGGGGGCCTCCTATACGCTTTGCAGAAAACGTACCCGAGCTTGCGATGAAAGCCGGGGTTAAAGATTTTTCCGAACTCGAAACCTTACTCTTTTCAAAACGCCACCCTGCCGACAAAGTCATGCCCTATCTAACTGAAGCCGTTAAAGATGATGCCGAGTTATGGGATTTACATAAACTTATGATTAGCCAAGGCGAACGGGCCTTTAACGATAAACGTGATATTTTATTTATCGATTTTGGTCATCTCACTGTAGAAGGCATTCATTTTTTATCTCAGCAATTGAAAATACAATTTCCAGACGGCCCTCTAAAAAATGTTGAAATTAAACGAGATCTAAAGTCAATTTTCAATCATGAGTTACTGACGGATACACATTTTCAGGGCGATACATCATGGATCTTTAATGAATACCCACAAAAAATACATAATGGAATTTTAGTGACAGTTAACTCTCATGCCCTTCAACCCGTTGATATTAAACAAAACACTGAATATTTACTAACAGTTAAAGCCTCATGTCACGAAACCCAAACACAAGGTCGATTGCAGGTGAATTGGTTTGATGATGATCAAGCATATATTACAAACAATACGAAGGTATTTGACTGCAATTTCACGGGAGACACGTATGAAAGCCTAGTCATCTCCCCCCAATTAGCAACCAGAGCAATGGTTTATGCTTCTGGGCACTCAAATGATTTCATCATAATGCATGACGTATCTTTAAAAGAACAAAAGGTACCCGAAGAACAATAAAACGACGGATATAATAACGCCAACTTTATCGATGATATATGTCTAGAGTTTAGCACAGTTATGCTGGCTGCGTCATTTGGAAGAAAAATTGGAGGCACCACCCGGAATCGAACCGGGGTACACGGATTTGCAATCCGCTGCGTCACCACTCCGCCATGGTGCCTTCGATGTGAGCCTATAGCCAAGGCCGTCTTTAAGGGCAACGGCCAAAATCAATAAATTTTGGGTCGCGCTAAATATAATCTCTGCAATGTGGCAAACCCCTTAAGTTTACGTGAATTTTTGCCAAAATCACGGCGTCCATCCTTTTGGTTGCAACGCGCACATATCCGCGCTGGCGATCTCGGCGACATTTTTAAATAAAGCCTGCGTTGGTGCCAAACGGCGAATAAGAATCAGGCCGCGCTGTGAGGGAGCATTAAATTGCGGCCCTGCAAATTCTGAAACGCTTAAGGCCGGCTTTCCTGCGGCATGAAGGAGAATATCTGATCCCTGTGCTGGATCGAGGCCTGCCCCCACGCGTACAGATGCAAAGTTATTTGTCCGCGCGTCAAAAAATGATACCGAAGCATAATCATCATAAAGCCCGGTTTTCACGCGCAATGACTGCCCTACGGATAAATCGAACAGACATATAGAATACGCCAGATCTGGTGATGGCCGCACCACAGTTTGAGTTTGCGGCGTGGTTCGCGGCGCTAAGGTAAAACTGTGCAAAGTCACACCGCGCGCCTCCATTTGCTCCATGGCCTTATTCATTATGACACTTGGCACGAGGCGCAGAACTACAAAATGCCCCAGAATGGCGGCCAGCACAAATATCACGACAAGTAAGATAAAACGCCTCATGATGCGTCTCCGCAGCTTAGCTTACGTATGGTGGGCGCGGCCAAGGCGCGCTCTGGGGCGGAAATCACCTCTGCCTCTGGCCGATAAAGACGCAGCGTCATATCAAATTGGCCCGCATTGCGGCTTGAGATCCAATGCCCTGTCTCTGGGCGGTTGGGCGAAACATGTGCGCTCCATGCACCGCTGCCCATTTGGGTCGCGTCAATAGAGAGTGCGTCATCATCATTACCGGGCAAACGGCTCTGGGCATCATAAAGCGTGATCGACCACCAAAGTGCTTTTTGTGGTCCGCCGCTAAGTTCGTAATCGCAACCTTCCAACAAAGGCGCGCCGTCCTCATCTACATTGCGCGTGAAATAAATGGCTTCGGCCTTGGAGAGCGCCAAAAGGCCATGCTGCGCCACCCGCGCCCGCGTGTACGCATCCGCTGACGGCGCCCCAATAGACCAATCACTTGCCCATCCCTTAACGTTCACATCTGCGGCCTTCGCAATTGAGCTCGTCCCGATCAAACCTGACGCCCAAAGCGCCGAAACTCCGCCAAAAACCAGACCCAAGATGAGAACAATGAGATAGAGACACGTTTTTTTCATGCCGGCATAGTAGGGCATTTCTGAAATCCGTGAACCCTAAACACAGTCAATCAGGATGAAAATCAGGCTCTCATTTATTAAATTTAAACGCCTGCATGGCATTAAACTTGCAATATCTGAGAAAATCAGAAGCAAATAGAGAGCCACAGCCATGAATGTATATTCGATCGGCACAAATAAATTGACGTATAAGAGTCATATAAAGGTCACTTTTTGGTGTAGCTTTATGTGTTTCGTCCTGCTTGGCCTTGCCATTATAGCCGTCTCGGCCATTAGACCAGACGCTTTGATGATTAACGGCCGTCAAGCCACAGGTATTGTAGATGGGGTCGTTGCTTTTTTCCTTAGCCTTTTAATTGGCGGGATCTTTAGCTTTATCTGGGCCGTTATTGGTGCGTCTTTGGTCCGCATCTTTGGTATTATTCTGCCGTTGGGCCTCGTCTCGTTTAAAGACAAGGCGGATCTTTAAACGCGTCTAAACCTGCGTCCAATCCAAAATCACTTTTCCGCTTTTCCCTGTTTCCATAAGGTCAAATGCCTTCTGAAAGTCATAGGCGGCGAAGCGGTGCGTGATCATAGGGCTAACGTCTAAACCGCTGTCGATCAGCGCGAGCATTTTATACCATGTCTCATACATTTGCCGTCCGTAGATGCCGCGCAGCGTAAGCGCTTTGCCAACGATTTTGCCAAGGTCAACGGGATAAGGCTCTGCGGGAATGCCCAGCATCGCAACGTTGCCACCCATCAACATGGTCTCCAGCATTTGATCAAATGCTGGCTGAGATCCGCTCATTTCCATACCCACATCAAAGCCCTCATTCATGCCAATAGAGCTCATAACGTCTTTGAGGTTTTCTTTGGTAACGTTGACCATGCGCGTACGCGGCGCAAGCTTGCTAGCGAAATCCAGACGCCAGTCATTAATGTCGGTTAGAACAATACGGCGCGCGCCCGCCCGTTCAGCAACAGCGGCAGCCATGATGCCTATGGGCCCGGCGCCCGTAATCAGAACGTCTTCGCCCACAAGGTTGAAACTCAGCGCCGTATGTACAGCATTCCCAAGCGGATCTAAAATAGCCGCAATTTCTAGCGGAAAGTCATCTCTTAGAGGTATCACGTTAAATTCTGGCAGTGCCATATATTGCGCGAAAGCCCCTGGCAGGTTCACGCCAATGCCTTTGGTATCTGGGTCTAAATGAAAGCGGCCCGCGCGTGAATTACGTGAACGGTTGCCAACAATATGTCCTTCGCCCGTAACGCGGTCACCGACTTTCACGCGCTTTACAGTTGACCCAACGGCCGCAACTGTACCGCCATATTCATGCCCCGTGATAAGCGGGACAGGCACGTTTTTCTGCGCCCATTCATCCCATTTATAGATGTGCATATCCGTGCCGCAAATGGCGGTACGTTCGATTTTAATCAGCACCTCATCGGGCGCAATATTAGGCACAGGGACGTCTTGCATCCAAAGGCCTTTTTCGGCTTTGGCTTTCACCAAGGCTTTCATTGTTTGCGCGTTTGTAGTCTGGCTCATGAAATCACCCCTAATTCGCGGCCAACTTTGGTGAAGGCCGCAATCGCGCGATCAATGTGGTCTGGCGTATGTGCCGCGCTCATTTGCGTGCGGATACGGGCCGCGCCTTTGGGCACGACAGGGAAGAAAAAGCCTGTGACGTAAATCCCTTCGTCCATAAGCCTCGAAGCCATATCCTGCGCGAGTTGCGCCTCGCCGAGCATGATCGGGATTATCGGATGTTCACCATCGAGCAGCGTGAAACCAGCCGCACTCATGCCGCGTCTGAACCGGGTAGCGTTGTCTTTCAGACGCGTTCGTAAATCATCGCCTTCGCGCGCCAGTTCAATCGCCTTTAGGCTTGCGCCAACCAATGATGGCGCGAGACTGTTTGAAAACAGATAAGGCCGCGATCTTTGGCGTAGCATATCGATCACAGGCTGTTTGGCGCAGGTAAAGCCGCCCATCGCCCCGCCCAGCGCTTTGCCGAGTGTCCCCGTTAGAATATCAATTCGCCCCTCAACGCCGCAATACTCGACCGAGCCGCGTCCGTTATCACCCAAAAATCCTGTGGCGTGGCAATCATCAACCATCGTCAGCGCGCCATATTTGTCGGCCAAGTCGCAAACTTTGTCGAGTTTGGCGATATAGCCATCCATTGAGAACACGCCGTCGGTGACAATTAAAATATGCCGAGCACCATCGGCTTTGGCGGTCTTAAGTTTTGCTTCAAGATCGGTCATATCGGAATTGGCAAAACGATAGCGTTTGGCTTTGCACAGACGAATGCCGTCAATGATAGAGGCGTGATTTAAACTGTCTGAAACAATGGCGTCTTCAGGGCCTAACAGAGGCTCAAATACGCCGCCATTGGCATCAAAGCATGCCGCATAAAGAATGCAATCATCATATCCAAGCCAGCCAGCTATCGCGGCCTCAAGCTCCGTATGTTGTGCCTGCGTCCCGCAGATAAAGCGCACGGATGCCATGCCAAAACCGTGATCTTTGAGCGCCTTTTCACTTGCGGATATCAAATCTGGGTGATCAGCGAGGCCAAGATAATTATTCGCGCAAAAGTTAATCACCTCTTGGGTTTTGCCCTCGCCCGCAACCGTAATATCAGCCGCTTGTTTACTGGTGATGAGGCGCTCTCGTTTATATAATCCGTCGGCTTTAATCTGCGAAAGCGTATCTTCAAGAGAGGTATAAAAAGCGTGTGTCATAATATTTGCTATTACTTTCGTTTCGCACCTTGGAACAAGGTTTATTAAGCTAAAATGCCGTCAAGCCTATAAAAATCAACCCATATATTATTAGAAAGAACCACGTCACAACCATCGTTTCTTCTTAAGAGAATATTAGATTTTAATTTGATTAACCACACTCTTTAAAAAGAATACAATAATTTCATGCGAAACTGCCCGTAAGGTTTGCATTAATATAATCGTGCACAGGGCTAATTTTATGGTTTTTTCATTACGTAAGAATTTTTTAAAAAATATAGACGGGAACTTCTCGCTCACATTTGCGATTGGATCGATGACGCTTATGTCAGCTGTTGGCGTTGCATTTGAAATCAACAATATCGAGAAACAGAACAACCATTTACAAAACGCACTTGATAATGCCGTTTTAGCGGCCGCCATTGAAATGGACCGAGAAGGTCAAAGTTACGCAACAGAAGCAGAAGAGCACGGGTCTTCAGTGTTTATGGTTGAAACGAATAAAAAAAATTATACTTGCGAAGTTCAACAAATGGAAGTCGTCACAACTAATTCCAAAGTTCTCGGGCGCGCGAGCTGCACAGCGTCTTCAGTATTTCCATTTTTAAACGACCTCATGCCTAAAGCTGTTAGAGCTGAAGCTGATGCGGTATATGGCGGAGCAGGTTACTACGAAATCGCTTTAATGCTTGATGGTAGCGGATCAATGGGCGGAGCACGAATAGCCGCTTTACGTGACTCTGTGAATGATATGATAGATACATTAATTCCGGCCTCGGGTGAAAGTAATGTAAGAATCTCATTGGCGCCTTACTCTTCTTCTGTAAACGCTGGCATATATGGCGATGTTGCAACAGGCATCACGGATTTGTACACACACACAATTTCAAACTTAGGCGCGAGTCCCGCTTCTATATTAAACACAACCGGGACAGCGGCCATTGGTGAAGACAATCAACTCTTAAATTCTGCACCAACTGGAATAGCCTCAGATGCATTCAGCAATCTTATAGTTGCTAATCCTGATGTATTTACAAAAGGCAATATGGAAAGTGGTCCTGTGAAAACTACTCCGCAAACATCTGCAATGACAGAAGAACAACTGAAAGAGTACTTAAGTTCGCTGACAACTGCAGAAAAAAGAGAATATCTTTCATCCATCACGGATAATCTGACAATGGATGAGCAAAAACAATACCTTGCTTCGGCATGGACAAATACTGATTGGTCCGACCCAGTCGTGGTAGATGGCTTTGATTGGTCCGCTCTTGGAGATACTTATGCCGCTAATGTAGGCACGATTGCCTGCGTGACCGAACGTGGTGGCTCAGAAGCATTTTCGGATGCTTCTGCTGTCGATCACCCAGTAGGTGCGGCAGGGAGTCAATGCCCTGTATCAGCCGTTGAACCGTTAACAGACGACCGCAACCTACTGCATGATGGTGTTAACAGCTTGCTTGCAAATGGCGGCACAGCAGGACATCTAGGTGTAGCATGGTCGTGGTATACGTTATCACCTGAATGGTCAGATCTCTGGGCCTTCAACCGCAGAACACAAGTAAATGACCCTAATAAAAACGTTAAGCGCATCGCGATTTTAATGACAGATGGCGCCTTCAATGCTTATTATGAAACAGGGCAAGGAAACTCTAATCAACAATCTGAAGCACTTTGCGATGCGATGAAATCTGACGATATTACAATCTACTCTATCGCTTTTAACGCGCCAACAAGCGGTCAAACCATTATGCAATATTGCGCCTCATCAGATGAGCATTATTTTTACGTAAACACAGCTGACGAAGTTGCCGAAGCGTATCAAAACATTGCGGGCGGCCTTGGTGGAGTGCGCATTTCGGGGTAAGTATTAATTTTTACAAATGACCCAATAAAAATTCAGGGTGACGTGTTTTACACACGTCACCCATTTTCTTTGCGGCAAAATGGCTCTCGATTTTAAGCGTTTCCTGTGACAGTTTGAGAAAAACTGTAAAGGGAACGCTCTATGACATCTCCAACGATACTTAATGCGGCTTCAGACGCTCTCTATGCCGCCCTGCGTACGCAAAAATCGATAGCGCCTTTGACCGACACTTATGATGACCTCACGATTGATGACGCTTACGCGATATCGCTAGGCCTATTAGAGCGCCGCGAAGCTGATGGCGAAACGGTGATTGGTAAAAAGATCGGCGTAACATCCAAGCCCGTCATGGATATGCTCGGCGTGAACCAGCCTGATTTTGGCTTTCTCACGGATACAATGTGGGCCAAAGATAATGTGATCGATACGTCCGTTATGATCCTGCCGCGCGCCGAAGCCGAGATTGCCTTTCGCCTAAAATCTGACCTCAAAGGCCCTGGCGTGACGGAAGCCGACGTTCTCGCCGCCACAGAGGGCGTCGCCGCTTGTTTTGAAGTCGTGGATAGCCGCGTCAAAGATTGGAAAGTCAAAATCCAAGATACGGTCGCGGATAATGCGTCTTGCGGGACTATGGCGATCAGTAGCGATTGGGTTGATCCCAATGAGGTTGATCTGTTGGGATGTAGGGCGGTCGTCACTAAAAACGGCGCGCCGCTTTCCGAAGGCGTCGGCGCGGCAACACTCGGCTCCCCCCTCGCCGCCGTGGCTTGGCTCGCGAATACGCTGGGCGAGCGCGGCATTCCGTTTAAAGCGGGCGAAATTATTCTCTCTGGATCCCTCGTAGCCCTTGAACCTGTGAGCGCGGGTGATAAGATGCATGTCTCCATTGACGGTATAGGCGACTGTGAGGTGTCGTTTGTTTAGTTAGGCGCAGACCAGACACTGCCCCGGATGGACACTCCTATGAGTAAAAAAGTAAAAGTCGCGATCCTCGGGTCAGGCAATATCGGCACAGATTTGATGATCAAAGTGCTGCGTTATTCCGATGTTTTAGAAATGGGCGCTATGGTCGGGATTGACCCCGAGAGTGACGGCCTTGCCCGCGCGAAACGCATGAAAGTTGCGACGTGCCATGAGGGCCTAGAGGGCCTGACGAAGATGGATGTGTGGAACGATATTAAAATTGTGTTCGACGCGACCTCTGCGGGCGCGCACAAACATCATCACGCCATTTGCGTACGCGATGGCAAGCAAATGGTCGACCTGACGCCTGCTGCGATTGGGCCGTACTGCATTCCCGTTGTGAATATGGAAGAGCATTTAAACGAGCCAAATGTGAATATGGTCACCTGCGGCGGCCAAGCGACAATCCCGATTGTTCACGCCGTGACGCGCGTGTCTGACCGCGTGCCTTACGCAGAAATCGTCGCCTCAATCAGCTCTAAATCCGCTGGCCCTGGCACGCGCGCCAATATTGATGAGTTCACCGAGACGACCTCCAAAGGCATCGAAGAAGTCGGCGGCGCGGAAAAAGGCAAAGCTATCATTGTGATGAACCCCGCCGAACCGCCGCTACTCATGCGTGATACGGTTTACGCATTCTCTGTCGGCGGCACTGAGGCCGAGATTGAAAAATCCGTCAAAGATATGGTCGCAGATATTCAGAGCTACGTTCCGGGTTATCGCCTGAAACAAGAAGTACAGTTCGAACGCTTTGGCGCGAATAACCCACTGCGTATGCCGGGCATGGATCCGATCGAAGGCGTGAAAGTTTCTGTCTTCCTAGAGGTCGAAGGCGCGGCGCATTATCTCCCTGCCTATGCGGGGAATCTCGATATAATGACAGCGGCAGGCAAAGCCACGGCCGAGAAGATCGCGATCAAAAAATTTGGAGCGGCGGCATGAGTGCGCAAGAGGCGCGGAGCGAGCAAAGCGAGCGACAGGGAAACATAATGCAGGGCAAAGTAACCGATCCGACAGTCGATAAATTATACATCCAAGACGTCACCCTACGTGATGGCATGCACGCCATTCGCCACCAATATACGGTGGATGACGTGGCGAAAATCGCCAAAGCACTCGACGAGGCTGGCGTGGACGCTATCGAAGTCGCACATGGTGACGGCATCCAAGGCAGCTCTTTCAACTACGGCTTTGGGCGCCACACTGATTGGGAATGGATCGAAGCGGCGGCCAGCTCCGTTAAGAACGCCAAGATCGCCACGCTCTGCCTACCTGGTATCGCAACGGAACACGACCTGCGCCAAGCCAATAGCCTAGGCGCGACATCGGTTCGTATCGCAACGCATTGCACAGAAGCCGATATCTCACGTCAACACATCGGCATTGCCCGCGATCTGGGGATGGACACAGTCGGCTTTTTGATGATGAGCCACATGATCGAGCCTGAACAGCTCGCGGAGCAAGCTCTCCTGATGGAGAGCTATGGCGCGACATGTGTTTACGTCACCGACAGCGGCGGCGCGATGGATATGGACGCCTATGCGGCCAGACTTCAGGCCTATGACCACGTATTAAAACCTGAAACAGAACGCGGCGTTCACGCCCACCATAACTTATCACTTGGCGTGGCGAACTCTATCGTTGCCGTGCAAAATGGTGCGCGCCGTATTGACGCCAGCCTCGCGGCGATGGGCGCAGGTGCAGGCAATGCGCCGCTTGAAGTGTTCATCGCAGCGGCGGATAAAAAGGGATGGAACCACGGCTGTGATGTGTTCAAGCTTATGGACGCCGCAGAAGAACTTGTGCGTCCGCTCCAAGATCGCCCCGTACGTGTTGACCGCGAAACGCTCAGCCTTGGGTATGCAGGCGTCTATTCTAGCTTCCTCCGCCACGCGGAAAAGGCCGCCGAAGACTATGATCTGGACGTGCGTGAAATCCTCGTGCGCCTCGGCGAGCGCCGCATGGTCGGCGGCCAAGAAGACATGATCGTCGATGTCGCGCTTGATATTCTCAAAGAGAAAAAAGCTTAAACAGCTTTATGCGCGCAACATCGCTGACAAAACACCCTTAAAGCAAGGCGGAACACCACCGCCTTACTTCATAATTTTCTACATGGCACATTTCCTGCATAACTTCATTGGTTATAAGAGGGTGATAAAACGTGCTACGCTTCATAGTATATTTATTTTTGTGCTCAGCTTTTTGTATCAGTCTTGGCGAATTAACAGCGCGGTTTTTCTTTGATCCCTCTGATATTTTGCAAGTTACGTATGAGGACGACCCAATCCTTGGCCACAAAATTGGCAGTCTGCAAAGTGGTCACGATGAGTGGGGGTTTCGTAATAAGGCTGTCCCTCAAAATGCCGATATTTTAATTCTTGGCGACTCTTTCGCATATGGCACCAACGCTACAGCTAATAACAGTTGGCCCGCACAACTAGAGAACAAAACAGGTCAAACAGTTTATAATACAGGCATAAGCGGATATGGACCGTTACATTATTTACATATCCTTAAGGACCGTGCGCCGCACTTAACCCCACAACACGCAATCTTTTCAATCTACCTTGGCGATGACTTCGGCGATGCATATGACCTTGCATACGCACATAGTGAATGGGCTTCATACCGTAACAGCCCAACAAAAAGCCCTATAACAGCATCAGCTTACGCCCCGCCCATGGAAGGTAGCATCATATTGGATGAGTTAAGTTTGTGGCTCGGGAAGCGCTCTGTACTATATGGCTTAATAGCCGCAAATTCTGGGGTACAATTAATCAAAAACCAACCGAATTATTCAAATGTCCCCACAATAGCGGCAACAAATAAAAGCTATAATAGCTTATTAGCGACCTCAGAAAACACGAACCCAAGGCCCCTCACCGATCAGCGTCAAATAGAGGGCTTTAGCATCACAGCACGTGCAATCAAAAAAGCCCATGATTACTGCCAAGAAAATGATATAAAATTTCACGTTGTCCTTGTTCCCGCAAAAGAGCATGTCATAGCTCATTCATCAGCAAAGCCGTTAAAAAAACCTACTGCTCTAGTTAACAAGATAAATATATTAGAATATCAACACGCACAAATTCTTGATTTTCTCAAGAATGAAAACATATCTTATGTTGATTTACATTCTGCGTTTATTAAAGCAATTGGGCACGCTGACATATACCCGGAAACAGGAATGCACACGACGTCACTCGGCTATGAAGTTTCTGCCTTAGCCGTTTCAAACACATTTCAATTGCATAAAACAGAATAACGCCATTAAACAAGCTGCACCCTGTCCACAGCAAGCACGGGAAACAACAACCAAAGTAAAGTATATCACGAAACCGAAGTTTTGATATTACATGACACAATGCAAGCGGCATTTATCTCATACAGGTAACGTAACTTATAAGAACCATATTTGCAAAATTACACAATCTTGCATGTTTTAAGAGAGAGGGTGGCTCCGCAAGCAGGACTCGAACCTGCGACCCAATGATTAACAGTCATTTGCTCTACCAACTGAGCTATTGCGGAATACCTGCCCTTGGTGTTTGTGGGCAAGCGGCGTTTAACAACACTTTGCGCCATGTTTCAAGCGTAATTTTCGCTTAAATCCACTTTTTTTTCTTAGCCTATTTTTGGCACTTTTAATGCGCGCAAAAAAAAGGAGCCATAAAGACTCCCGAAAGTTTAGGTGAATGGTGGGGTGTCTTCAGTGAAGACTTAATCTTTATTAATGATCAAGGTTAAAATAGAGTTAACGCGTTAGCATTTGACGATTAAATTTTTACCCCCCATAGCTACGCCTCATCACAGTCACAGCGATATCACGCTATAAATTGAGAAATTCATGCGCAAATATAGCACATTCACAGAGTTTTGGCCCTATTATCTGACGGAACACAGCCAAGCCTCAACGCGCGCTTGGCATTATTTCGGAACAAGCTGTGCAATCATAGTGTTAATCTTTGCCTTAACGTCTCGCGCTTGGGGCCTTATTGGATTGGCCGTCATCAGCGGATATCTCTTCGCTTGGTCGTCTCATGCCCTCATAGAGCGCAACCGCCCCGCAACATTCACCTATCCGCTTTGGTCGCTAGCGGCAGATTTTAAAATGCTATTTTGTTTTTTAACGGGCCGTATGGGCCGCGAATTGACAAAAGCAGACCTTGCGCCGAATCGCGCTGCTTTATAAACCAAGCTTCACTCTATTAACTCTCCCTCACCTAAGGACATTCACATGGCTGATGCATATATTATCGACGCTTGCCGCACACCGCGCGGCATTGGCAAACAGGGCAAAGGCGCCCTCGCCCACCTCCACCCGCAGCACCTCGGCGCGACCGTTCTAAAAGCCCTCGCAGAGCGCACAGGCCTAAACACAGAAGACGTCGATGACATCATCTGGGGTACCAGCACACAGGTCGGCAAACAAGGCGGAGATTTGGGCCGTATGGCAGCGCTCGACGCGGGTTATTCCGTCAAAGCCTCTGGCATGACACTAGACCGTTTTTGCGGATCAGGTATCACGACGGTTAACCTCGCGGCCGCGCAGGTTATGTCAGGCATGGAAGATGTCGTCATCGCGGGCGGCACGGAAATGATGAGCTATATGGGCGAAATCGCTGACCCCAAAGTTCCGCCCATGATGGATGCTGGCAATCTGTCTTTGCGTGACAAGCACCCGCAATCACAACAAGGCGTTTGCGCCGACGCGATTGCTACGCTCGAAGGTATCGACCGCGAAGCCGTTGATCGCCTCGCTGAAGTCTCGCAGCAGCGCGCAGCCGTCGCCATTGCCGAAGGCCGCTTTGATAAATCTGTTGTGCCTGTTCACAATTTGGACGGATCGCTCGCATTGGACAAAGAAGAATTCCCACGTCCAGGTACAACAATGGAAAGCCTTGGCGGGTTGAAAACCGTCTTCTCTATGTGGCGCGATATTCCCGTCGACAAAGAAGGCACAACTTACGGCCAACTGATTCAAAAAGTCTACCCGCAAATCCAAGAATTCAATCACGTTCACCATGCGGGCAATAGCTCGGGTGTTGTTGACGGCGCTGCGGCGCTTTTGATCACGTCAAAAGACTATGCCGATAAGAACGGCCTAAAGCCGCGCGCGCGTATCGTTGCCACAGCGAATATGGGTGATTGCCCGACGTTGATGCTCAACGCGCCTGTGCCTGCCGCCAAGAAAGTTCTCGCCAAAGCAGGACTGACAACAGACGATATTGACGTTTACGAAATCAACGAAGCGTTTTCTGTTGTGGCTGAAAAGTTCATCCGTGATCTCGATCTTGACCGCGAAAAAGTGAACATTAATGGCGGCGCAATGGCGCTCGGTCACCCTATCGGCGCGACAGGCTCAATCCTAATCGGCACGGCACTGGATGAGCTAGAGCGCTCTGGCGGACGCTACGGCCTCATCACAATGTGCGCAGCCGGCGGCATGGCCCCTGCCATCATCATTGAACGCGTTTAAGCGCGCCAAACGTTTAGGGTAACGCCGCTATTTCCCAAGTTTGGGGATAGCGTGCGTTCCATAAGCCACACATGTATTTTTGGTTTCCATATAGAAATCAAATGACCAATCGCCGCCATCACGGCCAATCCCAGAGGCTTTCATACCGCCAAAGGGCGCAGGTAGATGGCGGTTATTTTCTGAATTAATCCAAATCATCCCTGCCTCAAGCTCACGTGCTACCCGCATGCCTCTTGCACTGTCTTGCGTCCACACATAGGCGGTCAAGCCGTAGTCAATATCATTGGCAATTTTGATCGCGTCTGCTTCGTCTTTAAACGGTATAGCCGTCAGCACAGGTCCGAAGATTTCTTCTTGGGCAATCCGCATATCATTCTTGGCACCAGTAAATAGCGTCGGCTTCACATAACAACCTTCTTTGCCCTTGCGCGCGCCGCCCACGGCAATGCTCGCGCCGTCTTCTTTGGCAATATCAAAATAACTCATGACTTTGGCGTGATGCGTTGGGTGGATAAGCGGACCAATCTCTGTACTCGGATCGAGCGGATGACCGACTTTTAGTTTTTTGATGCGCTTAACAACTTTGGCTGTAAACTCATCATACACACTGTCCTGCACCAGAAGGCGGGTTGAGGACGTACAGCGCTCCCCGTTAAGTGAGAATTGCATGAAAACGGCCGCATCCAGCGCGCGGTCCATATCTGCATCGTCAAAAACCACACATGGGTTTTTCCCGCCAAGTTCAAGATGAAGCCGCTTCAATGTCGGCGCAGCTTGCGCTTGGATATAGCTCCCCGTTTGGCTCTCACCGACGAAGGCGATGGCTTTGATCAAAGGGTGCTCGGTAAGCGCTTTGCCTGCACCCTCGCCCAAACCATTGACGATATTATACGCGCCCTTGGGGAGACCTGCAGCATAGCAAATTTCCGCCAAAAGCATTGCCGTATAGGGCGAGAACTCTGCGGGTTTATGGACAACCGTGCAGCCGCTGGCGAGCGCAGGCGCGATCTTCCACGTCGAGAGCATAAAAGGCGTATTCCACGGCGTGATAACCCCCACAGCGCCCAATGGGTGCCGCGTTGTGAAATTGTGATGATGCTCCGCCGGAAGACTAAGGCCTTTGCCCGCCTCTACCGCCTTATCACCAAAGAAACGAAAGTTTGCCGCGCCCCGCATGGCCGCCTTTTGCATAAAGCGAATAGGCTGCCCCGTGTCCATGCTCTCGACCATCGCGATTTCCTCTGCCCGCGCTTCAATGCCGTCGGCAATCGCGTACATGATTTCGCGGCGTTTCGCGCCCGGCATATCCCGCCAGCCTTTTTTAAACGCGGAATCTGCGGCCTTCGCAGCCGTATCTATATCGGTCTCAGTGCCTGCCCAAACGTCGCCAAGGCGTGTGTTATCAACAGGCGTGATATTTTTAAACGAGGTTTTCGATTTCCCCTTCACGCTGCGGCCATTGATGAAATGCCCAAGCGGTTCTTTTTTGAACCGCACGAGATGACGGCGCGCTTTGCGAATATTTTTGTCTAAATCAGCCATGCCTTTAGCCCTTCATCAATTCGTGAATATTATTCTTTTTCCACGTCCAGTCTTTTTCAATTTCTTGAATTTCAAGCCCAAGCGATAGCGGGTTTCCTGCATCAAAATGATCTTTTGTGAATTCGGTTAAGATCGCAAACAACCGATCTCCGATCTCGCGTTTCACCTCATCCGTACGGCCTTGGCCAAGACGCACAACGATATAAACAAATCCATTACCGACATTGCCGTCGCCAACCCGGTAACGCTCGACTTGATGGGCGCGCGTACGAATACCGCCCGTTGGCAGGGCCGAAATCGTCATAGCTTCGCCGTGCAGCGCGCCTATGAGCTTTTGTATATAAAGTGTTTTGGTAATGTTTTTGCTGTGTTCAACGATAATGTGGGGCATGTCTTGACCTATATATTTAACATGTTAAATAGTTTGCTAGATATATTAAGTCAAGAGGGCCACTCCCATGAAGTTTGTTACATTCACTCACAATGACCGTGAGCATTTTGGCGCGCTTAAGGATGATAAAATCGTCGACCTTACAGATGCCTTTGGATCACTACGCGAAACCCTAGCTGCTGACCGTTTTGAAGAGGCCAAAACCGCAGCACAGGGACAAGCCGCCACGATTGCGCTCGCAGATGTCGTGCTGCGCCCCGTTGTTACAGACGCCGAAAAATATTTCTGCATAGGCGTGAATTACGCAAACCGAAACGCGGAATATAAAGACGGAAGCGAAGCCCCTAAATGGCCCAGCGTTTTCATGCGCAGCCGTGAGAGCTTTGTTGGGCATAATGAATTTATCCTACGTCCACCTGAATCTGACAAACTCGATTATGAAGGCGAAATCGTTTTGGTCGTCGGCAAAGAAGGCCGCCGTATCGCTGAGGAAGACGCGCTAGATCATATCGCAGGCATGACTTTAATGAACGAAGGCACATTGCGCGATTGGGTGCGTCACGCCAAATTTAACGTCACGCAGGGTAAAAACTTTGAAAAGACAGGCTCAATCGGCCCCTATATGGTGACGATGGACGAGATTGATGATGTCACCAATATGGACATACAAACGCGTGTAAATGGCGAGCTTCGGCAGGATGACAACACATCAAATATGATGTTCCCCATCCGCTTTATCGTTGCTTACCTCTCGCGATTTGCGCGTCTTCGCCCCGGGGATATTATCGCCACAGGTACGCCAAACGGTGCCGGCGCACGCTTTGAACCACCAAAATATCTTATACCCGGCGACGTTGTTGAAATCACCTCGCCCGCGCTTGGAACACTGCGTAACGAAGTCAAAGACGAGTTTCCGGCGTAAAACATGAGCCAACTGCGTGACTTTCAAAGCAATCTACCTATGGCGCTTCTAAAAGCGCGTGAGAGCGTTATGGGGCGCTTTCGGCCGATATTGCGCGCGCACGACATAACCGAACAGCAATGGCGCGTTATACGCGCTCTGCACGGCCATGAAGGCATGGAAGTCACAGCGCTTGCGCAAAAATGCATGATTTTAATGCCCAGCCTGACACGTATTCTAAAAACGCTAGAAGCGCAGGACTTTGTGAAACGGTTTTCCGTTCAGGGTGATAACCGGCGCGCACTTATCCGGCTGGCGGCAAAGGGGCGTGAGCTTCATAGCAAAATAGCGCCGCTCTCCGAAGCCGAATATAAGCGCCTCGAAAGCGCCATTGGCTCAGAAAAGCTCTCGCAATTATACGAGTTACTGGGCGCTATAGCTGATACAGATAACGCTTAAACCTACGCCTCAGCTGTACCAGAATTCGTCGCTTCCCCGCAGCACAGACAGAAACGATGGAACGAGATATTTTTCTCCCCGCAACTCCCACATTTTTCCTTTAGTCTTATTCCGCAATGCACGCAGAAATCCGTATCAATATCTTCGCGCGCCACAATCGAGCGGTCACAGCCCGGACAAGTCTTGGCCGCGATCTTCTTAAGCGCCGTTTCATACTCGATTGACTGGCGGCGCTCACCCTCGGAACGGCTCTCTTCAGCTTGTTTACGCTCAATATAGCGGCGCATCGCGCGGATGATAAATTGCCCCGCAATAAAGACCAAAATAATCCCCACCGTATAGCGCACATAACCGCCATAAGATGGCAAATATGGCGCAAGTTCAAAGAAAAACGCAAAGAGCGCAAAGAGGATAAAGCCGCGATATAACGGCCAATAGGCGCTCGCCCGCTTCTTCGCCACAAGCCACCCCGCGATCAGCAAAAGCGGTAGCGTCAAAGCAAGACGCAGCAGAAAGACACGTAGCTCTTGTCCGCGCAGGGCTTTACGATAGGCTGGGTAAGCCGCGCTCTCTATTTGTCTTCGCTCGTTACGAGCATTAATCAAAGCTCGTTCAGCAGTCTGAAATGCGGCCTGTTTCTCAGCATAGATACGCTCGGTACGGCGTTCGGCCTTTTTGAGTTCTTCAACGGCGCGTGTGCGGGATATGACCTCGGCATTTTGCGATTGACTTTCCGTAGCTACGCGCGTTCGCAGCCAATTATCGAGTGAAGCCTTCTGACTTTGATATTCGGCCTGGGCTGATTTAACTTCTGATCTGAAATCCTGCATATCATTTTGTAAGGGTCCAAGGGTGTTTTGACGCTTTCTGATTTCAGCATCCGCTTGTTTCAATACAGCAGGGGCCATAAATTCTTCAACACGTATCTCTCCGTCAACACGCGGAAGGTCTGCAATGATCAGACTCCCTAGGCCAATTAAGAAGCCCGCAAATATTATCGATAAGAGCCACATAACAACCGTATAAAGTTGCTGTGGGCGGCGCGTGGATTTTGCCATAAGAGTCTCCTGATATTACCGTCAAAGTGCGCGGCGTACTTCGCTCTGTCAAGCATGTGTCATGCGCGGGGTTTGACATCACGCCTCGATGGGGCCTACATCAAGACAAAGAATGGGAGCCTATTTTGCTAAGTCATCAAGAGATATCAGACCGCTTTGAAATACAGGATTTGCTCGCGCGCTATTGTGAAGTCATTGACAGCCGCGATTGGGACGCGATGGATGATATATTCACGCCCGACGCCGAGATTGATTTCACGCAAGCGGGCGGCATAAAGGGTAGCTTGCTTGAGATTAAAGCCTATCTGGATCGCGCCTTGAAACAGTTTCCTGGCTTCCAACACATGATTGGTTTGCCCGTGATTAAAGTGGACGGAGACACCGCGACATCGCGCGTTATTTTGTTCAATCCGATGATTGCCAAAACAGGCGACACACAACAGGTTTTCTTTGTAGGCCTTTGGTATTGCGACAAACTTATCCGCACCGCAGACGGCTGGCGCATCACTTACCGCAACGAAGAAGTGTCTTATTTCCACAACCTCCCCGCTGATTTTCAAGCGGCAGATTAACGCCACCCTTGGGCGCGTTCATAGAGACACATGAAGCCACCTTGCGCCTGAGTATCTTCGCAGGGCTATTACTATTCATGGCACTCTGCGAAGCTGCCTTCCCCCGCAAAGATCGCACCATGCCGCGCGGACGACGCTGGATGACCAACGCCGCTTTAGTGATGATTGATACGGCTCTTTTACGCGTTTTATTTCCTGTCGCTGCCGTCGGCGCAGCCATATGGGCGCAGGCTAAAGGCTGGGGAATATTCAACCAAGTAAGCCTCCCGCTTTGGTTTGAAATCATAAGCGCCATGATCTTGCTCGACCTCTTGATCTACGCACAACACGTCGCCTTTCACCGCATTCCGTTTTTCTGGGCGATGCACAAAGTTCATCACGCCGACCGCGATATAGATGTCACGACGGGCATAAGGTTTCACCCGTTTGAGATCATGGCCTCGATGGCATATAAAATGATGTGTGTCGTGCTGCTCGGCCCTGCCGCAATCGCTGTGATCTTATTTGAAATTATCTTAAACGGCTGCGCGCTTTTCAATCATGCGAACCTGCGCCTACCGATCATAGTCGACAAAACCTTACGTCTCTTGATCGTCACGCCCGATATGCACCGCATTCACCACTCGATCATAGAAGCCGAAACGAACAGCAATTACGGTTTTAGCCTGTCTCTGTGGGACCGTATTTTCAAAACATATCGCCGTGCACCTGAGGGCGGGCATGACGCCATGACCATCGGCCTTGCGGATATGCAGGACAGCTCTCCGAATTTATTAACCGCCAGCCTGTTATTTCCCTTTAAGCGCAGCGAATAATAAGTGTAAGAGGTCGCGTAACGTAACCCAATGAAAGCCGCTATGTTTTCTCGCCAAGACCTTTTAGATTCGATGAACGTCGAAGAAATCGACACGCTCCTCTATAGCGGGCAGCCGCTTAAAATGGATCTACCGCGCGTGTTTGGCGGGCAAGTCTTGGGGCAAGTTTTAAATGCCGCCGTGCGTACGGTTGACCCAGAGAAACGCCCGCATTCTCTGCATGGTTATTTCCTGCGCCCCGGTGATATTACCCGCCCGATTATATATGAGGTCGACCCGATTCGTGATGGCCGCAGTTTCTCGACGCGGCGGGTAGTCGGCAAGCAAAAGGGCGAAGCGATTTTCAACGCCTCGATCTCGTTTCAAAAACTCGAAGAAGGCCTCGATCACCAAATGGATATGCCAGAGGGCATCCCCATGCCTGACGATATTCCGCCTGACTTCACCCACGCCCAAGAGATCATCAAAGATATCCCAGGATTAGAGTTTGATCGCTTTCGCACGATGTATCTGGTGTTTGAACCTGACGTGGTGGATATGCGCACGCCCGATTTAGAGCGCGTGCTGCACCCTGGTAAACATGATCCTGATTTTGGTTATTGGTTTAAATTTGACAAGGCGATTGGCGATGACCCGATTACCCACAGAACGCTACTGGCGTTTATGTCAGACAAAGCCTTGATGTCGACCAGCCTTTATCCGCATGATATTAGCTTTGTGACGCATAAAATCATTGGCGCGAGCCTGGATCATGCCATGTGGTTCCACGATAAAATTCGTGTCGATCAGTGGATTTACTATCACCTCGAAAGCCCGCGCGCAGCGCGTAATCGCGGCCTTAATCGCGGGAGCTTTTACACGCAAGACGGACGGTTAATCGCCTCGACGATCCAAGAAGGTCTGATGCGCGTGGTGGAAAAGAAAATCCACAAATCAATATAACGGCGTTTATTCACCTCCAAAGGTGAACAACGAACGCCCTCTGGCGCGCTCATCAAAACTAAGAGTTTTATTGAGCGGCGCGTGGGCGCGTTGATAGCAATGCGGACGCTCACAGAGATAACAATTCACGCCAATTTGCGCAGGCTGCGGCACATCAAGGTTGTAATCCCGCGCGTAAATCAAACGCGGCGCATAGGCGATATCACAGCCCAACGCGATCGCCAGCCTTTGTGTTGGCGCGTCAAATGTCCCGTCACTGCGGCTGACCATTTTCGCGATAGAAAAATAGGTCGTCTCATCGGGCATTTGGATCATTTGCGTGACTGTCTTGCCCGGCGTTTGGAAACATTCATGGACGTTCCAGAGCGGACAAGCCCCGCCAAAACGCGAGAAATGGAACCGCCCCGCGCTAAAGCGTTTGGACACATTCCCCGCCACATCAATACGGACAAAGAAAAACGGAATGCCGCGCGCATCAGGTTTTTGTAGCGTCGTTAAGCGGTGCGCCGTTTGCTCAAAGCTCGTCCCGAAACGGTGGCTGAGCAGATCGACGTCATATTTACTTTTTTCGGCTTCTTTGAGGAAACGCGTATAGGGCATGAGCATGGCGGCGGCGAAATAATTGGCAAGGCTCGTGCGGCAAAGCCCCTGCGCCTCTCGCCCAGGCAGGTCGGCGGATTTGACAATATCATCAATCAACTGCCGCTGCTCTAGCATTCCGATTTGAAAGGCGAGCTGAAACCGCCGTCCTGATTGGCGCAGGAGTTCCGACAGGTTGATACGCTTGGCGTGGCGATCAAAATAGCGCAGCATTTGCGGCATGATATCAACTGGCACGATCCTCACGGAGATATCGTGCTTGTCTTTGAGCCGTTCCGTCAACGCCGCATGAGGTTCACGATTATTAAGGCCAATCTCAGCCGAGAGCGCCTCTGCTGTCGCGTCCAGCGCAGGAAAATAGTTTCGCTGTTCATGGATAAAACGCCGTACCGATTCGACGGCCTCGGCAGATTGTTCCAAAAGCTCAACCTTATCGCGGTCAGCCGTCATATCTGTGGCGCGCAGGCTTAGATCACGATGTTTGCTATAGAGCTTTAAAATCGCCCGCGCGGCATTGGGACTGACGTTAACGAGGTCTTCGGCTTCGTTCTTTGAAATGGGCTGTGATTTAAACAGCGGATCGCGAAAGGCTTCGTAAATTTCGGCGACCAAATGCGCGTCGCCCGCCCCCGTAAAGCCGCTAATGTCAAAGTCGTAAATCTCCGCCATTTTCAATAGGACTTTAGCGGACAGTGCGCGTTGATTGCGCTCCATCAGGTTCAGATAAGAGGCTGAAATCCCTAGGTCTTCGGCCATTCGCGCCTGCGTAAGGCCCAAAGTTTGCCGAAACCGCCGAAGGCGCGGGCCAACAAGTAATTTTCCGTCTGTATCTGCCATAATTTACAATATTTACAAAATAACTAAAATTAACTTTACGATCTTAACAAAAATACTCTTCTTTTACAAGAAGTTATAGACACAAACCCTATTTTGTAAATATCGTACATCCATGAACCCAAACATGGAGGTCGGCATGAACGCGCCAATCACACAAGACACAACATCTATCCCTCGTCACAGAGTATTGGCCAAGGTGAAAGGCGTCAAAGCCGAGCGTTATGACGACATTCTTACGCCTGACGCGCTATTGTTCCTCGCGGATCTTGAGCGCCGCTTTGGCCCGCAGCGTGAAATCCTCATGCACAATCGCCGCCTTCAGCAAGAACGCTTTGATGATGGCGAGTTGCCAACACAGCCGCTTGAAACGGCCCACGTTCGCAATAGCATCTGGGAAGTTGCCCCTTGCCCGCCTGCCCTCCAAGATCGCCGCGTTGAAATCACGGGCCCTGTTGACCGCAAAATGATGATTAACGCGCTAAATTCGGGCGCGAAAATGTTCATGGCCGACTTCGAAGACGCGTCTTCGCCGACGTTTTCCAATATGATCGAAGGGCAAATCAACATGTTTGATTACGCCCGTGGCACGCTGTCCCTTAAAACAGAGAAGAAATCTTACACGCTAAATGATGACATTGCGACGATGCTCGTCCGTCCGCGCGGCTGGCACCTGACCGAGAAGAACATCACCGTTGACGGCAAGCCTATGTCGGCCAGCCTTGTCGATTTCGGCCTACATATTTTCCACAATGGCAAGCTGCTTACTGATAGCAAGCGCGGGCCTTTCTATTACCTACCGAAAATTGAGAGCTACCAAGAGGCTCGCCTCTGGAATGACGTCTTCAATTTCGCGCAAGTTTTCGTTGGTATTCCGCACGGCACAATCAAGGCCACTGTTTTGATCGAAACGCTACCTGCCGCCTTCCAAATGGACGAAATCCTCTACACGCTTCGTCACCATATTACGGGGCTTAACTGTGGCCGTTGGGATTACATTTTCAGCTACATTAAAACATTGCGTAACCACAAACAGTTCGTTCTGCCTGACCGCGCGCAAGTCGGCATGGATCGTGATTTCTTGTCGGCTTATGCTGCGCGCCTTGTCGAGACCTGTCACAAACGCCGCGCCCATGCGATGGGCGGTATGGCCGCGCAAATCCCCGTTAAGAATGACGAAGAAGCTAACGCCGCTGCGTTCGCTAAAGTGCACGCCGATAAAGAGCGCGAAGCTAAGCTCGGCCATGACGGCACATGGGTCGCTCACCCTGATCTCGTGAAAGTCGCAATGGATGTGTTTGACGCCGAAATGCCGTCTAAGCACCAGATCCACAAGAAGCGTCAATCCCCGCGTATCAGTGATGAAGCCATGCTCTCCCCCCATAGCGGCACGATCACAGAAGCGGGCGTTCGCACCAACATCGAAGTCGGCATTCGCTACACGGCGGCATGGCTATGTGGGCGCGGCGCTGTACCGATCCACAACTTGATGGAAGATGCAGCAACGGCTGAAATTTCTCGCACGCAAATCTGGCAATGGCTCCGTCACGGCGCGAGCGTTCAAATGAGCGGCGGCGGCACAGAGACAATGACATCCGCGCTTTACACGCGATTATTTGACGAAGAATTTGACGCGCTGAAAGCCGAACTCGGTTCAGAAAACTTCATCGCTGGCCGCTTCCCAGAGGCCGCGAAACTCTTCACGAAAACGGCAACATCTGTCGATTTACCTGAATTCCTCACCTTACCCGCTTACGAAATATTGGAGCAAAAATAATGACTTACACAACAACTCTTAAAGCGCTTGAAGCGCGTTACCCGAACGGCGTGCCAGGCGGCATTAGCCTCGAAGACCTAACGCAGCTTAAAGTCCAAAACACTTACGAAACACATCTGGACATCGCCAAAGAAATGGCAACTGTCATGCGCGCTGACATGGCCCGCTACGACAAAGACAGCAGCCAGTTCACACAGTCTCTTGGCTGTTGGTCTGGTTTCCACGCCATGCAAATGATGCGCGCCATTAAGCGCCAAAAAGGCACACTTGGCCGCGCCTATGTCTATCTTTCAGGCTGGATGGTTGCGGGCCTTCGTAACCGTTTTGGTCACCTTCCCGATCAGTCTATGCATGAGAAAACATCTGTTGTTGATCTGATCCAAGAGATTTACACATCCCTCCGTCAGGCTGACGAAGTGGATCTGAACGATCTGTTTGCTGAGCTTAAAATAACGAATGACCGCGCAGGCGTTATTGCTAAAATCGACGCGCATGAAAGCTATGTGCGCCCAATCATCGCCGATATCGACGCAGGTTTTGGTAACGTTCACGCGACATACCTCCTCGCGAAAGAAATGATCAAAGCGGGTGCCTGTTGTATCCAAATCGAAAACCAAGTGTCCGACGCCAAACAGTGTGGCCACCAAGACGGCAAGGTGACTGTGCCGCGCGAAGACTTCGTTGAGAAGCTCCGCGCTGTGCGTATGGCCTTCGAAGAGCTCGGCGTTGATGACGGCGTTATTGTTGCCCGTACAGACAGTCTCGGCGCTGGCCTGACGCAGAAAATCCCTGTGTCACGCGAAGCTGGTGACAGCTCTGCGGAATACACAAAATGGCTAGAAACTGAGCCGGCAACGGATCTTAAAGACGGCGAGATTGCCCTCCAAATGAACGGCGAGCTTCGCAAGCCTGTTCGCCTGCCAAACGGCCTTTATAAGTTCCGCGCGGATACGGGTGAAGACCGCGTGGTCGAGGACTGTATCTCTAGCCTTAACGAAGGCGGTGCTGATCTGCTTTGGATCGAAACAGCTACGCCAAATGTTGCGCAAATCGCGAGCATGGTGAACCGCATTAAAGAGAAAGCGCCTCACGCCAAGCTGACATATAACAACAGTCCGAGCTTTAACTGGACACTTAACCTGCGCAAACAAGTCCGCGAAGATTGGATCGAATCTGGCAAAATCAAAGCCGACGCTTATCCTGATGGAACACAACTGATGTCAGCCAAATTTGACCAAGACGAACTTGGCATTGAAGCCGACGCCCGTCTTCAGGCTTTCCAAACGGATATCGCGCGCGAAGCTGGTGTGTTCCACAACTTGATCACGCTTCCAACATTCCACATGACAGCGAAGTTCATGGATGATTTGTCAGAAGGGTACTTCGGCGAAGAGAAAATGCTCGCCTATGTTAAGAACATTCAGCGCGAAGAAATTCGCCGTTCAGTATCTGCGGTGAAGCACCAACACGAAGTTGGCTCCAACCTTGGCGATGACTTCAAAGAAATGACAGGCGGCGACCGCGCCCTCAAAGCTGGCGGTGAACACAACACCATGAACCAGTTCGAAAACGCGGCGTAAAGCCAACCACAAACTCCAAACGAAACTAGAGGCCTCTTTTTTGTTAAAAGGGCCTCTTTTTTTGTGTTCACAACAGATATTATCTTGATCACCGACAGCGCTGTAATATGGTCAACACGAAATACGGAGAGCCCCATGCTGACATTATATGATTACGAAGCGGCCCCCAGCCCGCGCCGCGCGCGTATTTTCCTCGCGGAAAAAGGTATCCAGCATAACAATGTACAAGTTGATCTCAAAACTCAGGAACAACTCGGCGACGCGTTTCGCAAGATCAACCCCCGCTGCGCTGTGCCGTGCATCGTCACCGAAGACGGGCAAGCAATTTCTGAAAACATTGCCATTGCGATATTCGCGGAAACCATTCGCCCCGAGCCGCCATTGATGGGCACTAATGCCGTTGAAAAGGCACGTATTTTGGAATGGAATTGGCGCTGTGAGTTTGAAGGCCTTGCAGCCGTCGCAGAAATTCTTCGCAACAGTTCCCCCCATATGAAAGGCCGCGCCATGACAGGGCCGCGTAATGTTGAGCAAGTCCCCGCACTGGCGGAACGCGGCCGCGAACGTCTCGGACATTTCTTTGAAGATCTCGACGCACGATTAGCGGCATCCGCGAATGTTGCAGGTGAAGATTACTCCCTTGCCGATATTACAGCCATGGTTGTCGTGGATTTCTCAAAGTGGGTGAAAGCGCAGCCAAGCGAATCCCTCACACACTTATGGGCGTGGCACGCAAAGGCCGCCGCAAGACCCGCCTCTAGCGCTTAAACCAAAAGCACACGCAAGAGGATAAGTGTACCTCAAATACCACGCTGACAGCGTTGTCATGCTATGTTTTTGTAATTACACACAAAATTTCCACAGATTAACTGGATTTAGAGAATAGTTCTGCTAGGGACGGCGCTTAATTCTAGACTCAGGAGTTATCTGTGGCGGATCAAGATACAAACACGCGTAAATTAGGCGTGGACGGATTTTCAGGCGATTACAATATTCACTGGAATTGGACGCCTGCCCGTTTCTACGAAACCGCTGTGCGTAACGAAGGCGCAGAGATCGCCAAAGGCGGCGCGCTTGTCGTTAAAACAGGCAAACACACGGGCCGCTCCGCGACAGATAAATTCGTGGTTCGCGACGAGATGACCGAAGATGTGGTGTGGTGGGAAGGCAATGCCTCCATGACGCCAGAGCATTTTGCTGTCCTTCGTAAAGATTTCGAAGCCCATATGGCAGGCCTTAAGCTCTACGGCCAAGACACATTTGGCGGCGCGGATATGGATCACCGCCTCCCTGTTCAAATCGTCACGGAATATGCATGGCACGGCCTGTTCGTGCATCATTTGCTCCGTCAGCCAAGTGCAGACGAGCTCGCCAATTTCACACCAGAATTTACGATTATCAACCTACCATCCTTCCGCGCAGATCCTGCGCGCCACGGCACCGCCAGCGAAACGGTGATTGCCGTGAATATGGCGGAGCGTATCGTCCTCATCGGCGGAACATCCTATGCGGGCGAGACGAAAAAATCCGTCTTCTCTGCACTCAATTACTTCCTCCCCGCCAAGCGCGTTATGCCTATGCATTGCTCGGTGAATGTGGATGACGATGATAATGCTGCGATCTTCTTTGGCCTATCAGGCACAGGTAAAACAACGCTTTCCGCTAACCCCGACAGAACGCTCGTCGGCGATGACGAACATGGTTGGTCAGAAAATGGCCTGTTCAATTTCGAAGGCGGCTGCTACGCGAAAATGATCCGCCTTTCCGAGGACGCCGAACCTGAAATTTACGCCACTACGAAAATGTGGGGCACAGTGCTCGAAAACGTCGTTATGGATCCTGATACGCGCGAAATTGATTTCGACGACGGCTCACTCGCAGAAAACAGCCGCGGAGCGTATGATCTCACAGCCATTCCAAACGCCAGCCCAACGGGCCGCTGCGGACAACCGAAAACGCTTATTATGCTAACCGCAGACGCCTTTGGTGTATTGCCTCCAATTTCACGCCTAACGCCGCAGCAAGCAATGTACCATTTCTTGTCAGGCTATACCGCCAAAGTCGCAGGCACAGAAAAAGGCGTCACAGAACCGACAGCCACATTCTCGGCCTGTTTCGGCGCGCCGTTCATGCCGCGTCACCCTGTTGTTTACGGCGAGCTTCTGCGTGATTTGATTGCGGAACACAAAGTTGATTGCTGGCTCGTAAATACAGGCTGGACGGCAGGCCCGTATGGCACAGGTCACCGCATGCCCATCAAAGCCACGCGCACTATGCTCAATGCTGCGCTCGACGGCAGTCTCGCTAAAGGTGAGTTCCGCAAGGATACGAACTTCGGCGTAGACGTTCCCGTCGCAATTACTGGCGTTGACGACAATTTACTTGATCCACGCGGTACATGGTCAGACGGAAATGCCTATGACGCTCAAGCCCAAAAGCTCGTCGGCATGTTCATCGAAAACTTCGCGAAATTCGAAGACCGCGTCACAGAAGACGTGCGCGCCGCCGCGCCAAAAGCGGCTTAGAGGCCTTTATAAAGTAATTAAACCCGTTCAACTCGTGACGGGTTTAATCATCAAGCACATGTGTTGTTGCGGCGGCGTCCGCAATCAGGTGGAACTCGCCCGCATCATTTGACATCATCAATTTCGCTTGAATGATAGAGAAATAAGCCCCTTGGAGTGTAAGTGTGCCGTTCTCTACGGCATCTTTCACAAAAGGAAATGTCATTAAATTCGTCATAGACTGGCGCACGACCTCAAGCTCCATCTCAAAAGTAATTTGATCCTCAGGCACATTACGCGCTAAAACACGGTCACGCACACCATTAATCAGTGACACCCACTGCCCGACATATCCGCCGTCTTCAGCCTCCCCTAGGCCGTCCAAACAGCCCTTAATCCCGCCGCAGCTTTCATGGCCCAAAATAACAATCATCTCGACCTTCAAAATTTTGACGGCATATTCAATAGCCGACGACGTGCCATGATAACCGCCTGTTTCATCCAGCGGCGGCACGATATTGGCAACATTACGCGCCACGAACATCTCGCCAGGATAAGCATTAAAAATATCCGTCGGATCAACGCGGCTATCCGCGCAGGCAATCAGCATAACTTTGGGGGATTGGCCTTTGGTGCCAAGGTTTTCGTAAAGCGCCTTTTGGGCCACATAATGCCCCGCACGAAAAGATTGATAGCCGTTTATGAGGTTTGTTTTTAAATCTGTCATGGCGGCAATATAATCTGCTCGTTTCAGCGGGGCAATGCTGCGAGCCGCTATCATCAACATTTTTTGCGAAAAATTTGACAGCCCGCCCTCGCCTGCCCATTCTCTTACGCAATGGCTTTGATAAAACGGATGAACCGCACGAGCCATAATGGGGATGAGAATGAATTTAAAAGCCATCTTAGTTTCGAGTGCTATCGCCTTCACTGCCAACGCGGCACATGCAACAAGCAATAACGTAGCCCCGCCCTCAGAAGTTCTGGATTTATATGATGTCGCAATAGAAGCATCACCACAGCGCATTCAATCAGACATTCAAACTCTCGCTGATTTTGGTACGCGGCATACTTTATCTGAAACCACGAGCGAGACACGCGGCATTGGCGCAGCGCGCAGATGGATATTCGCCGAGTTTGAAAAAATCTCCAAAGAGTGCGGCGGATGTCTGGAAGTGATGTATGTCTCTGATACAATTGAAGGTAAAAAACGCATTCCCAACCCCACTGAAGTCGTGAATGTCATCGCAATTCAGCGCGGCACACTTGACCCTAATCGCTATGTTATGATGTCAGGTGATATTGATAGCCGCGTCACCGACCCCCTCAACGGCACATCAGACAGCCCCGGCGCGAACGACAATGCCTCTGGTATGGCAGGCGTTATCGAAGCCGCCCGAATTTTATCAAAGCGCGAATATGCAGGCTCGATTATCTACGCTGGATTGTCAGGCGAAGAACAAGGTTTATTTGGCGGCGAGATCGTCGCCGCGCACGCTCTTGAAAAGGGATGGAACATCAAAGGCGTATTGAACAATGATATGATCAGCAACATCGCCGGCATTGATGGCGTGATTGATAACTCTGTTGTTCGTGTTTTCTCCGAAGGCACACGCGCAAATGAAACGCCCGAAGAAGCCCGCAAACGCCGTTTCACAGGCGGTGAAGTCGACAGTCCGTCGCGCAATCTCGCGCGTTACGTCAAAGCCCAAGGCGATCAATATATGGTCAATTTGGACATTAAATTAATTTACCGCCTCGACCGTTTTGGGCGCGGCGGGCACCATCGCCCGTTTAACAAAGTCGGCATTCCCGGCATTCGTATCATGGAAACACATGAGCATTATGACCGTCAACACCAAGACTTACGCACCGAAGACGGACGTAAATTCGGCGACACAATGGAAGGCGTGGACGCAGATTACGCCGCCAAGCTTACAGGCTTGAACGCTATCACCTTAGCGGGCATTGCTGGCGCGCCGCCGTTCCCTGTCAATGTAGAAGCAACAGGCGCCGTAAAAGCTTCTGCAAAATTATCATGGGCTATGACGCCGTCTAAAAACCTAGCCGGGTATCGCGTGCACTGGCGCGAAACGACAGAGGCCGAATGGACACATTCGCGCTTTGTGGGTATGACTTCAGAATGGGAATTTAAAAACCTCGTCATTGATAATTACTTCTTTGGCGTGTCCTCTGTCTCCACAGATGGATATGAAACACCTGTTGTCTTTCCGGGCGCCGCAGGAAGATTTTAAAAATAAAATTAAAATAAACACATTTAAACCAAAGGCTTACAATGACATATAAATCCATTTTAATGAGCTCGGCAATCGCTGCAATGATCGCAACATCTGCGGCGCCAGCACATGCAGCAGATAAAAATAAGGACTCTGAAAAATGGGACGTCAACAACCCTCCGGGTAAAAAACGCGACGTTAAAATCGATGTCACCGAAGGCACATGGATGAGCCTTGACGTTAGTCCTGATGGGCAAACCATCGCCTTTGATTTTCTTGGCGACATTTATACACTTCCCGTTACCGGCGGCACGGCAAAGAATATAAGCGAAGGACTGGCGTGGGAAATTCAGCCCCGCTTTTCACCCGATGGAAAACGCCTTGCGTTCACGTCTGACCGCGCGGGTGGCGATAATATTTGGACAATGAAAATTGACGGTTCTGATAAACAACAAGTAACAGACGAGAGCTTCCGTCTCATTAACAATCCAACATGGTCACCCGATGGTCAATTCATCGCGGCGAAGAAGCACTTCACAACATCGCGCTCCTTAGGGACAGGTGAAATCTGGCTCTATCACACAAGCGGCGGTTCCGGGGTGCAGCTTACGAAGAAACCGTCAGAGGCTCACCAAAAGGAAATTGGCGAACCCATATTTTCACCTGATGGCCGCTATGTATATTACTCCGCCAACACAACGCCCGGCGCGACATTTATCTATGCTCAAGATTCTAATACCCAACTCTTTGAGATCAAAAGATATGATATGGAAACGGGTGAAATTTCAAGCATGGCTGGAGGCGCTGGCGGTGCTGTCCGCCCAACACCATCCCCAGACGGAAAGCATATTGCCTATGTCAAACGCGTTCGCGCAAAATCTCAGCTTTTCATCAAAGACCTAGCGTCTGGGCAAGAACGCATGGTGTTTGATCATCTTGATCAAGACATGCAAGAGACTTGGGCCGTTTATGGTGTTTACCCGAATATGGATTGGAGCCCAGATAGCAAGTCCATTTATTTCTGGGCAAAAGGCCAAATTCACCGCATTGATATCGCAGACAACAATGTCGAGCATATTGATTTTCGTATCCGCGATACTCGTACCGTCATGGACGCCCCGCGCCCTAAACGTGACGTCTCTCCGGATACATTCACGGCGCAAATGCCGCGTTATGCGGCCGTTTCGCCTGATGGAAACGCCACGGTTTTCGAAAGCCTTGGAAAATTATACGTAAAAACCAATGACGGCACGGAAAAACGCTTAACAAGCCTACGCGATGCGCTTCACGAAGCTGACCCGGCTTGGTCGCGTGATGGACGCTCTATTCTTTTCACGACATGGAATGATAGAGAACTCGGCACCATTCGCCGTTATGATATGGAGAGCGGGCAAACCGTGCTCCTGACGCGCGAACCGGGACATTACCGCCGCCCAAATTTATCACCAAATGGGCAAATTTTGACCTATGAAAAAGGGACGGGCGGCTATTTAAGCGCGCCAGAATGGTCAAATGAACCCGGCATTTACATTCAAAACATGAATGGCAGCGCGCCCAAACGCGTGCGCAAAAATGGGAGCCACCCTCATTTCGGCACAGATAATAAACGTCTCTTTGTGACAGCTTCACATGACAAGAAAAATGCGTTGATTTCAACTAATCTCGCGGGTGACCAAGAACGCATACATGCATCGGCTAAACTGGCACAAAGCTTTATGATGTCACCCAATGGCAAAACTATTGCTTTCCGTGAGAACTATAACTTGTTCCTTATGCCAGCTCTTTCTGGCCCGCAAAATGTTGCGGCAGGCCCCAAGGCCAAAGCCCTACCCGTCACAAAACTAAGTCACGGCGGAGCCACCTTCCCAAGTTGGTCAGAAGATGGCGACACTGTAAATTGGACATTAGGGTCAAAACTTTACAGCGTGAAAACAGCGGACGCGATCGCCTCTGATGATTTCAAGGCGCCCAAAAGCAGTCAATCCCTCGCCCGTACTATCGAAACAGATCGCCCAGAGAGCACAATCGCCTTCATCAATGCGCGTATCGTGACGATGGCAAGCGATGACGGCGGCGTTATCGAGAGCGGCACAATGATCGTATCGGGTAGCCGTATTAAAGCTATTGGCGAGAATATCACATTGCCGGCTGGCGCAGAGATCGTTGATCTACGCGGTAAAACCATCATTCCCGGCTTTATTGACGCGCATGCACATGGTCCGCAAGGTGTTGGGGATTTAACACCGCAGCAGAACTGGTCATCCGTCGCCCACCTTGCCCTTGGCGTCACAACCATCTTTGACCCATCGAGCCGTGCCGCCTCAATCTTCCCTGCCGCAGAAATGCAGCGCGCAGGTAAAATTATTGCGCCGCGTATTTTCTCTACGGGGGAAATTATCTATGGCGCGAAATCACCTGGTTTCTTTGCGGCTATTTCGAACAAAGAGGACGCAGATGAGCATGTCTCTCGTCTTAAGAACCAAGGCGCGCACGGCGTGAAGAACTACAATCAACCACGCCGAGATCAACGCCAGCAAGTCGTTCATGCGGCGCGTGAGAATGATATTATCACCGTCGCAGAGGGTGGATCATTGTTCCACATGGACATGTCTATGGTCACAGATGGCAATACTTCCATTGAGCACAACTTGCCGCAATCCGCGCTCTATGATGATGTCATACAGCTCTATAGCCAAACAAATGTTGCCTATACGCCAACCCTTGTTGTGACTTACGGCGGCGTACGCGGTGAAGATTATTACTATCAAAATAGTGATGTGTGGAAGCACCCAATTTTGTCTAAGCATGTTCCGCCAACCGTTCTTCAGGCCCGTGCAGTTCGCCGTCAGATGGCACCCGTAGAGGATTACTCCGACGCCGTAAGCGCGGCAACAGCCAAGCAACTGGCGGATGCTGGCGTCCTCGTGTCGATTGGCGCGCATGGCCAACGTGAAGGCCTCGCCTCACATTGGGAAATATGGTCCTTCGCGCGCGGCGGCATGAGCCCAGTCGAAGCCTTACGCACGGCGACTACGGCCCCAGCCAAGCACCTTGGGTTTGATGAAGACATCGGCAGCCTCGAAGCGGGTAAACTCGCCGATATGATTATATTATCCGCCAACCCACTTGAGGACATTCATAATACAGATAAAATTGAAAAAGTGATGATCGGCGGGCGTCTTTACGAAGCCTCTACTATGAACGAAGTTCTAAGCGGCAACCGTAAAAGAGCTGCTTATTGGTGGGAAGACTAAGACGTATAAAGAAGAAGATTAAGGCGGTATATCACGCCTTTTTCTTCCATTGGCCGCGTTCATCTTGCTGCCAATAAGATAACGTTTCGCCTGCTTGCTTCAGCGCGTTCCAGCGCTTTCGCTCGCGGGCTATGCTCTCTTGGTTACGTCCATTTATCATCACTATACAGCGTGAGACGCCGGATAAGTCCGCGACCTCTGCGCCGTCAATTAAGACAACGCAATTCGCGCCCGCTGCGGCCTGCGCTGTGGATGATAGCAAGATAGGCTGTTGATCAGAGAGCGGTTCGTCGTCGCGGCCATGGGGCAAAAAGCTTTGATCTTGATAGGTCCAGAGGAATTGATCTACGTCTGCAATCTGCCCCTCAGGTAACTTGACCAAAGCTCGCCATCCACGCTGCAAAGTTTTTTCCATCAAGCCAGGCAAAACCGACTGAACGGTTGATGCCTCAAGATGATAAAACCAATGTTCTGTCAATGACTTACGCCTAACATCTAACCTTCGTGATTTTCAGCAACCCAGTGATTAAGAAGACGCGCACCATAGCCCGTGCCAAAGGTTGTTTCGCGCGGATCAGGACGTGTGTTTTTCATAGCCGTACCCGCGATATCAATATGCGCCCATTTCGTTTTACCGACAAAGCGCTGAAGGAATTGCGCGGCCGTAATCGAGCCTGCACCACGGCCACCGATATTTTTCATATCCGCATTCGGGCTATCGATAAGTTTGTCATAACCAGGCGACATAGGCAGGCGCCAGCTCTTCTCTGTTGACGCATCAGACGCCGATGCAATTTGCTCCGCGAGATTGTCATCATTTGAAAATACGCCTGCATGCTCATGCCCGAGCGAGATGATAATCGCACCTGTGAGGGTTGCTAAATTAATCATCGCTTTGGGTTTATATTTCGTCACGGCGTAATGTAACGCATCCGCCAAAACGAGGCGCCCTTCAGCGTCCGTGTTTTGCACTTCGATGGTCTGTCCTGACATAGACGTCACAATATCGCCGGGGTTTTGAGCTTTGCCATCTGGCATGTTTTCTACAAGGCCCACAATGCCAATAACATTCGCTTTAGCCTTGCGTGCCGCGAGGCCGTACATGGCGCCGACAACAGCCGCAGAGCCGCCCATGTCGCCTTTCATATCCCACATCCCAGCGCCGGGCTTCAGGGAAATACCGCCCGTATCAAAGGTCACGCCTTTTCCAACAAGACAGACAGGCTTGGCGTCTTTTTTACCGCCTTCCCAATGCATGACAACCAATTGGCTTTCGCGTTCTGACCCCAAGCCAACCCCCAAAAGGGCATGCATTCCAAGTGCGGCCATTTTTTTCTCGCCTAAGATTTCAACCTTAAGACCAAGCGCTGTCATCTTTTTGATGCGCGCCGCATAAGCTTTAGGGTAGATTACATTTGCCGGTTCATTGACCAAATCACGCGCCATGACCGTACCGTCACAAACGGGTCCGTGGAAATTCGTGTATGCTTTGCGCGCTGTTGGTACGCTATCACAGGCAATTTTAATCGCTTTGACGCTGTTCTTTTTATTCTTTGGCAGTTTCGTACGGTAATTATCAAAACGATATCCCGCAAGGCGCGCACCAACTGCGGCCCGCGCAGCACTATCGGGCGTAAGATCAAAGCCCCCGAGTTGGAACGTCACGCTCGTTTCCCCGCTTGTCAGCAAAGGCTTAATGGCTTTGGCCGCAAATATTTCAGCATCAAAATCCTCTGGTTTTCCCGCTCCAGTGAAAATAATTTGAGCCATTTCTAATTCAGCAGGGGCGAAAATCGAAAGTCTTTGTCCCGCTTCGCCCTTAAAACCCGCAGCCTTTGCCGCGGCCTTATAGGCTTTACCCATCGCGGTAATATATTCCGCTCCGGCTCCAAAAGCTTTGCCTCCCTTAAATACAGGAACGATAACAGCTCCAGTTTTTACAGGTTTATCGGCAACGAAACTTACATTAAATTTATCAGGCAAAACAGGTCTCCATAATCGTTTTGAAGGCTTAATAATTCAAACTTCCAAAAGTGTTTATGTGAGTGGTAAACTCATTCCGATTGGATTAGAAGGATATAATTACATTGGACATATCTTCTTTGTTATTTGGCTTATTTCACCCGTTCAATACCCAAACCTAAAACGTAATTAAGGACCCCATGACTTTACTACAAAGATATTTTTGGCGACAGGCCTTTTGGCCACTCGTTATATCTTTGTCCGCCCTTGCCGTATTAGCCCTGCTTACCCAAAGTTTATCCACGATAGATTTGATTGTCGAAAATCGACAATCTGCACTTACATTTTTTTACATAACCGTTTTGGCCCTACCGCAATTAATTGCAATTATTTTGCCGCTCGCCGTTTTTATGGCGACGCTCTATGCTTTTAATCGATTAAATGTTGATAGCGAACTTGTCGTAGCCAAAACGTCTGGTTTCAGTCCAAGACAGATTGCAAGCCCCGCTTTGCGCCTCGCGACATTTGCTTTAATTGCGCATCTTATTTTGAACTTACTGTTACAACCTTTATCATTTCGAACCATGCGCAAAGTACTGTTAGAAATCCGCACAGATGTAGCCTCACAAATGCTGCGGCCTGGTGAGTTCATTCGCCCAGCACAGGGCATGACGGTTTACGCACGTGAAATCCTGCCAACAGGTGATATGGCTGATGTACTGATTTACGATTCTCGCGGCATTTCGGGCCCCGTGACCCATAGCGCAAAACGTGGGCGTATCCGCCGCCGAGACGGGAAAACTTTGCTCACATTAAGCACAGGAAACATCCAATCTCTTAGTGAATTTGGCCACATGGATTTAATCAACTATGACAGTCATAGCATTGATTTATCAGAGATAATGGCACTCGATCCAGTTCTTCGTCTCAAAACTTCCGACAAATTTTTACATGAACTTTTTCGCCCTACCCCGCGCGATTTATCAACCCCAGGAGTTTACGAAAAATTATTAGCTGAAGGCCATGCCCGTCTCTCTGCACCTATTTACAATATCGCACTCACACTCTTAGCATTATCATTTTTGATTAGAGGTGAGTATCAAAGATTAGGGTACGGACGGCGCATCGCTATGTGCGCTTCAGCAGGTTTTGTAATTCGTTTAATCGGATTTGCTATAGCATCTGCAGCAGAAAGTTCTGCTCTGCTAAATGTCGTTCAATATATTCTACCCTTACTTATATGTTTTGCATGTGGAATATATCTTCTTACGCCCAAACAGGTTAAAGGTCCATTTCGACTTATTGCGAGACGGCGCGCCCGCCAATATGATGAGCTGATAGCAACGTAGTGACAACAATATCACGCTATATCGCCCGCAGGACATTAAGCGGGATTTTCATAGCCTTCACTGTGGTTACGGCAATAATTATGCTCGTCGATTTTGTGGAAGCTACACGTACAATTGGGGACAACACGAACTTATCCTTTGCAACAATTGCCATTTTAACAATCTTTAAAACCCCCCAATTGATCGAACAAACAATACCATTTGTCGTGCTTTTTGGAATGATGGGAACATTATTCGGCCTAAACAAACGCAGCGAATTGATTGTGCTTAGAGCTTCGGGTCTTTCTGCCTGGCGCATACTTACACCCGCTCTTTTTGTAACAACTTCATTAGGCGTTATTTGGGCAGTATTATTTAACCCCCTCGCCGTTCTTTCTACGGCACACTATAAAAGCATGGTCGATAATACGGCTCTACAATATGACGATAAAAATACAAAAAAAAACCAAGATGTGTGGCTCAGAGAGGGGTCCGATAACGGGCAAATTGTCATTCATGGGAGTTTAGATACAAAAACTCTAAACACACTAAAAGATGTAACGTTCTATTATTATGATTTTTTACGTTATGATCCTGAATATGATTTAGCAGATTTCGAAATTACACGCGAATCAACCAAATTTTCTCGTCGAGTTGATGCAGATAAAGCCGTACTGCACCCTTCATCATATTGGCAATTATACAATCTTATTGAAAACAAAGAGAACCAAATTCTAACATATGGTTACACTGCATCTGTACCAACACGCATTACATTTGCCGATTTAAAAGATCATGCCAAACGCAAAAACAGACCCGCATTTTGGAATACCGCAAAAGAAATACAAGCCGCTGATGATGCTGGTTTTTCTTCGGTTGCATTACAAATGCATTTCCACAAACTGCTTTCGTTACCCCTAATGCTTATTGCAATGACATTTATTGCCGCCAGTGTTTCAATGCAACTTATCAGAGAAGGCGGCAGCTTGCGCTTGTTATTAACCGGTGGTGTCATTGGATTTGGCGTTTATTTTAGCGACAGTCTTTTTGTCGCTTTTGGCGAGGCCCAATCTCTGCCTGTTATCCTTGCAGCATGGTCGATTCCTCTACTTGCTCTCTTTGCCGGCGTCTCTTATTTGATGAAAATCGAAGATGGTTAAACAGAACGGTATTAACTGACAAAAAATTAATCCATATGCTCTGCATTATAAGCCTCTAGAGAGAGTAGATGAATTGCCTCGCGCGGGAATATCACTATAAGAGACCCGCAAACACGGAAATGACGTTATGAAATTTGGCACACATAAACTTGCAAAACTGTTTTTAACTGCAACAGCTCTCGCGGCTTCAACGGCGGCTACGGCGCAAACACAGCATGGCATTGCTGCTGTTGTAAATGATGACATCGTGACGACTCACGATTTACGGCAACGTGTTATGTTCATGCTTGCAACAACGGGTGCTGAACGCAATGAAGAAACTGTCGCGAGATTACAACAGCAAGCCCTTCGCAATCTTATAAACGAACATATACAAATTCAAGAGAGTGAAAAGTTTGAACAAAACATATCTCCTGAATCCGTTGACCGTGCCGTAGGACGACTTATCGGACGTAATGGCTTAGATCCGAATGACGTAATTCAACAACTTGCGGGACTAGGCGTTTCAATTAACACTCTACGCGACCAAGTGCGTTCTGAAATTGCATGGCAAAGAATCGTTAATGGCCTTTACGGGTCTCGCATTCGGATAAGTGATGCACAAATTGATGAAACCCTTGCGCGCCTCACAACCAATGCAGATAAGCCAAGCTACCGCGTCGCTGAGATTTATATTGAAGCCACACCAGATATCGGCGGCATTGACGGCGCTATGGAAGGCGGCAAAGCCATGGTGATGCAAGCCAATCAAGGCGCGCCGTTTCCTCTACTTGCACAACAATTTTCTTCTGCGCCCTCTGCGGCCAATGGGGGAGACGTTGGCTGGGTACGCGAAGGTGAATTACGTCCAGAGATCGACATGGCGCTACGCAATATGGAAAAAGGTGCAATCTCAGATCCTATCCAAGTTCCAGGCGGCGTCTATGTTGTCGCCCTTTTGGACACCAAGATTTCAACCTCCGAAGCCATGTTCAAACTTAAGCAAGTGAATATCAAAGTTGAAAACGATGCTGATATCGAAGCTGCGAAGTCTCGTATCGTTGACCTAAAGACAAAGCTTACCTCTTGTGATACACTTAAAGATGACATTTCTGACTTGGAAGATATCAATACGGCAGATATGGGCGAGATCAAAGCCGGAGATTTGAACGCGGAAATTCTTGATGTTCTCTCCGGTACAAATGTAAATGAGCTTAGCGAACCTCTTGTAACACCAAGCGGCGTTGTAGGCCTCTTCATTTGCGATCGAAAAGTTACTGGGTCTGAAATCCCTACGCGTGATCAGGTCGAAGAACGTCTTATGGACCAACAATTAGCTCAAGCCTCTAAACGTCATTTGCGCGACCTTCGCCGCAAAGCGACAATTATGCTAAGATAAGCTACACTTTTCATGCCCCCTCTTATTCTCAGCATGGGCGACCCCGCCGGGATTGGGCCAGAAATTACGATCAAAGCGTGGCAAGCGCTAAGGGGCGATGACCAACCCTTTTTCTGCATTGCGCCCGTAGCCATTTTACAGCACGCCGCAAGCGATATAGGCGCGCCCGAACCCATCACCATCAACTCGCCCACAGATACTGCCCAAGCCTTCGGAAAAGGCCTCCCGATTTTGGATATGGGCGACGCCCCAGACGTAAAACTTGGCACGCCAAACTCGGGTCTCGCGCCCTTCATCACAGGCAGCATAAAGCGCGCCGTGGAGCTTTGCCTCGCGGGGCAAGCGGCGGGCCTCGTGACAAATCCAATCTCCAAAGACGTGCTGTATAAGGCTGGCTTCACCTTCCCAGGCCATACGGAATATCTTGGCGTGCTAACGACACAGCACCCTGCCACAGAACCACGTGGCCCTGTCATGATGCTCACGGGGGGCGGCCTGCGTGTTGCCCTTGCAACGGTACATTTACCCCTAAAAGAGGCCGCCGCGCAGCTCGAAACGAACGCGATTATCCGCACAGCGCGCGTCATGCACCACGCCTTAATCCAAGACTTCGGTATCGCCGCGCCGCGCATCGCCATCACGGGCCTCAACCCCCATGCGGGCGAAAATGGCGCTTTGGGCCGCGAAGAAATAGAGATCATCAATCCTGCCGCCACCGCCCTCAGAGACATGGGCATTAACGCAACGGACGCGCAGCCCGCCGACACGCTCTTCCACGCCGAAGCCCGCGAAGGCTATGACGCCGTGCTAGCAATGTATCACGACCAAGGCCTCATCCCCGTTAAAACGCTCGACTTTCACGGCGGC
>JBMYWT010000020.1:20361-40082 GCA_049607665.1 Maricaulaceae bacterium | reverse complement strand
TGATGTTTCTGCATTAAAGACACATTTTTTTCCCCTATTGAATATTAGTAATGAGAACATAGAAGGTCTTATTAAGGTGCTAATGTCATTGTCAGAGGAACCTCAACTTTTTGATGTCATAGCAGATCATATAATAACCACAAAACCAAAATGGGGTAGGGCATACTTAGATCAACTATTAAGGGACCCATCTCGCGACTTATCTAATTATTTAAAATTGTACGCATATTATCCAAACTACTATCATACACTTCCCGCACAACTACTGAAACGTGATGGCGTGACCTTTGCCCATCACGCCTTTATGAAAATGTCAAAAGGGTTAAATATGGATGATGGTTTCATTGTTGACCCAGAATTCACGCAAAAAAACTTTCAATGGCCTTTCGGTTGGCGTTTAAAAAAAGCTGAGGTGGGGCGTCAAACACGCGGGGGGGTATCAGTCGTTTATTTTGGACGTGGAACCCCTGTTCTTTTAGAGCAAGTCGTTAAAATCGAACGAGGGGCTTACACTGCAAACATTTCAATTTCTGGTCAAGCATCTAGAACGAAAGGGTATTACTCCTTTCGTATTAAATGTTGGGAAGGTCAAAATCTTGGCAACCTTATACTTGATAAAAGCAGCATTCCGCTAGAAACGTTTAGTATGAATTTTGAGGTAATTGATGAAAGTTGCTCATTTATTCAAGTGCAACTTATAGGACAAGCAGGCGCTTTCCCCGATCCAGTACGAACACATATTAACAAAATTCAGATCAAACCTCTATATAGCGGTCAAGAATAGTGAACCCGCCTTGGACAATCAATTACGATAAAAGCTGGCACCATGTTGCGTTGGCAATTGCGTTCATATTTGCATTTATTTTTGGCGGTGCATCAAGAGAGGCACTTGATGCACATATGCTCTACAATGCCTATGGCTGGTTCGCTGTTACTGCAATTTTATTGCTGAAAAATAAAATAATTTTTGAAAGCGTTCCACGAATATTGATAGTTCTTTTCCTATCGCTCTTCTTGTGGACATGCGTTACCTTAGTGCCCCTACCGGCTGAGTGGTTTGAAGGTTATCTAATTCATGAGAACCGTCTCACAGAAAGACGCCTATTCGACCTAGAAACCAATTGGCTAACTCTTTCGACAGCTCCAGATCACACTGTGCGTAGTATTTTAGCCTTTGGTCCCGGCGTCTTCTCTATACTATGCGTCTCTCTTATGTCTGACAAACATCGTCAACGACTATTATACGGAATTTTATTATTGGGGGTTTTAAGCATTTCATTAGGGCTTGCCCAAATTTTTATGGGTAAATATTCGCCTCTTTATATCTGGGAAACTACCAATAGGGGATTCGCTGTTGGTATATTCGCGAACACAAATCATCAATCAAGTTTTTCGGCTCTTTTAATTCCACTTTTGCTTACCCAAGCATTTCATTATAAATATATGTTAGGGAAAATGAACGACAACCTTGTTCCTACTTTGTTTTTTCTAGGAATGTTAGCATTAATCATTATCGGCGTCATAACAGGTAGCTCATTGGCGGGCTATATTTTGGCTGTTCTCGCCTTTATATTATCTATAGTTTTTTTGAAATCTTCAGGCCCGTATTCCACGGAAAGAAAAAATAAAATTATTATAGGTGGCCTCTCATTCATCTTTGGAATTGCTGCATTAGTCTACACTAGTCCAAGGTTATATAATTTGGGTGTAACTAATCTTGATGGGACTAGTTTATCAAGGATTGATACATATAGGCGCTCGTTGCATATTTTGAGAGACAACTTCTATATGGGTACTGGGTTTGGAAGTTTTCCAAAAGTTTTTCCCTTTTATGAGGATGCCCAAACAGTAACGCGAACATTTATGAACCACGCACATAATGATTGGCTTGAGCTAGCCATAGAATTAGGGTTGCCAGGTTTAATGCTGCTTTTACTTTTTACTATATGGGTAACTACTCGCTATATCGTGCTTTTTTTTGGAACTGAAATTTACTTAGGAAAAAGTCTTTCAAAAGCTGCCGCAATTTCTGTTTGTATTCTCACCCTACATTCCTTTGTTGACTATCCGCTTAGAACGCCTTTCTTGGGATTATTATTTGCAACATTACTTGCGCTTTCACTCACAAGAAGTTACGAGCCAGACCTTACTCATAAAAACTGATGTGCTGACCTGCGCCCCAACGTCCTATCATTTTCTGGTAGGACGTTGGGGCGCAGGTCAACTTACAAATACGCAGAGATGCCCGTCAAAACGTGTTCGATTGCGTCGAAATGTTCTACAACCCAAAACGTAGACGTGCTAACAACAGGATATTGTCACCCATAAAATTTGAAATGACAGCAAAATGAAGTAACAAGGTTTCTACAAACTAAGGCTACATCGAGTAATAACGATTGTGAAACATTAAGGGGATTATCATGGCGGTTATATTGAAATTGGTTTTACTTGCATTTTATGTGGCAGCTGCGGCTTCGCCGTTTTTAGCGTTCTTGCAACCCTACTCGAAAATTATGCTGATATTTGCGGCCGTCCTACTTGTGGTGCATGTGCTTGAGTTTGTGACCGTTCGCAATAAAATTGAAGGCGGCTCTAAACATTTTCTCCCTATTCTTCTATTTGGAAACGTACATTGGAAATCACTCGTTAAAGACCAATAGTTTGCGCAAATAAAGTTATAGAGTTGAGATAAAATTAGCCCAAGATTATAGGATCCAAAATGTATCGTTATCTATGCTTAAGTGCCTGTGTTCTGGCTCTGACGGCCTGCCAAGACACATCTGAACCAACGCCTAATACCCAAGTTGCAACGCCCGCGAAGCCTGTTGAGGTCGTGCGTACGGCAACAAAAAATGCCTATTTTGGGGACCTTCACGTTCATACGCGTAATTCATTTGATGCTTTCATTTTTGGAACGCGCGCTACGGCGGACCAAGCTTATCGTTTTGCGCAAGGCGACCCGCTTGATAATGGCGCAGGACACACAATCCAACTTGATGGCCCGCCACTTGATTTCTACTCTGTTACCGATCACGGGGAATACCTCGGCATTGTCCCTGCATTACGGGATAAGAAATCGCATCTTTCTAAAACAAAAGTGGCAAAGTCCATTTTTGGTGCAGTGGCGACGGATCGTCGTGATAGTTTTCTTGAAATTGGTCGAACGGTTGTTTCCGGAGAGGCGATTGAAGAAATTTACGATCAAAATTATATGAATTCCGTTTGGGCGGAAACGGTTGCAGCCACAGAGCGCCATAATGCGCCAGGCCGTTTTACAACTTTTGCCGGCTATGAGTTTACATCGATGATACAAATCACAGAAGACGGCGCAGCGAATTTACACCGCAATGTGATTTTTGAAAATGAAGCGCCGACGCAGCTTTTCACGACGCTTAATTCGCCTAATCCAGAAAATCTTTGGACATGGATGGATGCCGAGCGCGCCAATGATCGTGATGTCATGGCGATCCCGCACAATTCAAATGCGTCAAATGGTATGATGTTTGCGCAAACGAAATATGAAGGCGGCGCCATCACACAAGATTACGCCAACCAACGTTTGCGCAATGAACCTCTCGTGGAAATCACGCAGGTTAAGGGAACGTCGGAAACGCATCTGATGCTCTCGCCCAATGATGAATGGGCCGATTTCGAACAATATGAATATTTGATCGGCAGCGAAACTAAATCGGATGTCAAATCGGGTAGTTTTGTGCGCGGAGCTCTCGCCCGCGGACTAGTCCTCGAGGCTAAAGTGAAAACGAACCCATATGAGTTCGGCGTTATTGGTTCCAGCGATACGCATTTAGGCGCGCCGTCGCTCAGTGAGGAACATCACTTCGGTAAATTCTCGCATGATATGGATCCGGTAAACCGGCAATCTACGCCGTCAAAGGGGGCTAAATCTTGGAGCGAGAGTGAAGCTGCTGTTAGCGATCTGTTGACGACATCGCAATATGGCGCATCGGGTCTTGCAGGTGTGTGGGCTGAGGCTAATACGCGCGAAGACTTGTTTGCGTCTATGCGCGCGCGGGAAACTTTTGGGACATCTGGCCCGCGCTTACGCGTCCGATTTTTTGCGGCCAATGATTTTCCCGCGGATGTGTTGTCATCAAATGCAATGGTCGAGACAGCTTACGATGCGGGCGTTCCTATGGGGAGCGAAATGGCAAGTGGCGGCGTAAGCCCAAAGTTCTTAGTTTGGGCGGCGAAAGATGCACTCAGTGCCCCCTTGCAGCGTGTACAGATTATCAAAGTTATGCAAAGCGGTGAAACCGTTTATGACGTGGCTTGTTCCGATGGTTCGAAACCGGATGTGAAGACACAAAGGTGTGTTGATAATGGCGCGAGTGTGGACCTACAAAGCTGTGCTTTAACGGGAGGCGGGGCATCTGAACTTAAAACCGTTTGGCAAGACCCAACATGGAGGGCCGGCGACAGCGCTGCCTATTATGTACGTGTGCTTGAAAACCCGAAATGCCGCTGGAGTACATGGGACGCCGTGCGCAACGGTACGCCGCCCAACCCAAACATGAGCGCCACAGTTCAAGATAGAGCCTGGAGTAGCCCAATTTGGGTGAAGTAGTGACTTTGTGAGTAAACTTTATCATTTTCTGAAACTTGAATACATAAGTAAACTCAAGTTTTCATTGATTTTACTTGTAATGGTGCATGCTATGCCTGCCATATACTTTACTCAAGTGTATGGCATTTTCTCTTTTGGTTTTTTTGGAGCGCTAAGTTTAGCTCTGAGTTTGCAATTCATGGGGCCAAGCCGAAGTTTGAAACGACGTGCTCTTATCAGTTTATTTTCATGCTTTGCTGGTTTTGCAAGCATATGTCTCGCTATTTCTGTGTATTTACAGGGTACAGGATTTAACGAGGTATACTTTTTTCATTTCGACGCTGAATCCTTCTTTATTGGATTCAATGAATACCCTTTGGTTTTTGCCAGTGCTTTTGTCTATTTAACATTATGCGGCATAATTCCATTTTTCCTCAAAGATCACGCCGTTGTAAAAGATTTAAAACCAAAAGTTTGGGTTATATGTCTAAGCATCATAACCTTACTTTGTTTTCCTCCTATTGTATCCCTAGCGCTGTATGGCGCAGAAACATATGCAGGTAAAATAGATGAAAACCGCCGTGTCGCTAGACAATCACGGACATTAGAAGTTTTACCTTTTGAACATCAGCCCAAAAATCTGATTTTAATATATGCAGAATCTCTTGAACGAATTTATTTCGATGATGAAGTTTTTCCTGGAGTTTTACCTAGTCTCAATGCGTTGCGTAAAAGCTCTGTCGATTTTTCAAATTTACACCAAGTCAGACATACGGGTTGGACGATAGCAGGTATCGTTGCAACGCAATGTTCTTTACCTCTTAATATTACATATATCCAAGGTGAAGAAACACAAATGGGGATGGCGGCTGTAGAAACGCCTTTTCAAAATGAAATTTGTTTTGGGGATATTCTAAAATCATATGGTTATAAAAACCAATTTTTAGGCGGAGCAAAATTATCATTTGCTGGAAAAGGGAAATTTTTAAAAACGCATGGTTTTGGTCAAGTTTATGGTTTTGATGAACTTAAACAATATATGCCGAATGCCTCTCATAGAAGTGGCTGGGGACTCCATGATGATACACTTTTAGAGGTGGCTCAGACTAAAATTGATGAATTAAAAAAAACAGATGAACCCTATGTTTTAAGCCTTTTGACGGTTGATACGCATCACCCAAATGGACACGTTCCAAAAACATGTACGCCTTCAAACACGCAAGATAACGCAATATTGAAGGCGCTAAACTGTAATGATCAAGTGCTTTCAGAATTTATCGAACGTCAAATAAATGATGTTGACTTAGATAATACAGTTATCGCCCTTGTGTCTGATCATCTCTCAATGCGGAATACGGTTTTTGATACCTTGAAAGCAAATAATGAAAAACGCCGATTGACTTTCTTGTTGTGGGATAAAGACTCATCCGCAAAAGAAAATAAAAGCCTAGCTACACATTTTGATGTAGGACCAACACTTCTTGATTACCTCAATATACCTAATTATCGACAAAATAATTGGGGCCGTTCTATTCGGGACGAAAAAGCTGGTTATTGGTTTAGTGAAACTACAAATCGCAGGGATCGTAAGGCTGCTCAACGTCTAAGCTATATTGATAGCAAAGACAGTAACGCTCTTGAGGGAATAACGTTTAACTCGGAAGACATGACGATCAAGGTAGACCAAAAAAAATTCCAGGCAAGCTATGCAGGGTTCGACATAGCTGATTCAACTTTCATGTTGCTCTTCAATAGAAAAGGCGATGTGGATGCGATTGTTTTTGCAAAAACTAAAGAAGAGTTTAACCGAATTGCGAGAGACCATTTGGTCGCGGCCGTAACATTTAATCCTGCCATGTTTGATGACGCCATAACGGATACGGCTCATACCTCTGATAAACTCTATTATTATCTAGGATACCCATCTGTGAAAAATGGGGAGAGTGGAGTGATAAATGGAGAGTTTTTTGTGTCAGGAACACGTGTTAAAAAAGCGCTTAAAGTTCCTATCCGAAAAAAACAATAGCTCCTCACACCTAGAATTTATGTGGTTTTGTGATATTTGGGCGCGTAGCCTTTAAATTCTGGCGCGCGTTTTTCTAGGAATGAATTCACGCCCTCAAGGCAATCGTCACTGGCGAATGCTTCTTGCAGCATGGCGCTTTCGCGCATGTGGGCGTTCATCGTTTCCGTATCATATTTGCCGCCGCCCGTCATTGACGCACGGATGAGCTGCTTATTATAGGCTGCGCTCGTCGGTGATACGTTTTGCGCTATGTCCGTGGCCACTTCCATGGCGCGTTCTAGGGCCGTGCCTTGCGGGACAACTTCGCTAATCATACCCGCCGCGAGGGCTTCTTGGGGCGTGATATATTTACCGCGTAGCACCCATTCTTGCGCGCGGCTCAGGCCGACAACGCGCGGAAGGAAAAAGCTCGCCGCGCCGTCAAAAACAATGCCGCGCCGCGCAAATGGAAAGGCGAATTTAGCTTTCTCGGAAACGACCTTTATGTCCATTGGCAAGAGCATTGTTGCGCCAATCCCAACGGCCGCGCCATTGACGGCGGCGATTATGGGGGTGTCGCACTCAAAGATACGCATGTTCAAAACGCCGCCAGAATCGCGCAAAATGCCGTCTTTAACGGGGAGGTCTTCGGTCAGGCCTGATCCGCCAAAACCGTTGCTAATATCCGCGCCCGCGCAAAAGGCACGGCCCGCACCTGTGACGACGATAGCGCGCACGCTGGGATCGCGATCTTTTTCGTCTATGGCCTTTAGGAGGGCATCATGCAGACCAAAGCTATAGGCGTTCATTTTTTCAGGGCGGTTTAGCGTTAGTTTGTAAACGCCGCCGATTTGTTCTTTGAGTACGAGTTCCATTTGAGCGCCTTTTAAACAGTCTAATTTCTAACGCAGTCTATCGGGCTGTTAGCCTAAGGTGAAGGCAAAACTGGAGAAGGATGAAAGTAAGAGCTTTAGGTCTTATTGCCCAAAAAAAGCTCTGTCATAAAACTGTCATGAAAAGTGTAAAAAAGCGTCACCAGACTCGCGCATAGGGGCCTCGTTGGCGAAGTGCCAGCTATAGACATCGATTTATGAGGTTGAGCGATGACGTATTATGGTAAGGGCGGCTTTGCAGCGGCTGGACTTGTGGTTTCTATGCTCATTGGCTGCGCAGCACAGGCTCAAGATTTCACACTCAAAACCTCTGGCCGCGTGATGATAGATTACGCTGCGGTGAATGCGAATTCAGGCGCGAAATGGGATGCTACGGAACTGCGCCGCGCGCGTCTTGGTGTGTCCGGCCAATATGGTTCCAACGTGAAATATAAGGTCGAATTTAACACGAATTCCTCCGAAGATATTAATGTCGAAGATGCTTGGGTTCAGTTCAAACCCGGCGCGGGGAAATGGAAAATCAAAGCGGGTCAATTCAAAACGCCTAATTCACTCGATGAGCAAACATCATCACGTTTCATATCTACGCATGAGCGCGCATCATTTACGGATGCGTTCGGGTTTGACCGCCGCGTCGGCGTAGCGGCGAGTACAGGCGGAGATAATTACTCTTTCACCGCTGGCATATTTACTACCAATTTGACGAATATTGACGACGAAGAGGGCATGGCAATTGCCGCGCGCGCAACCTATACGCCGATCAATACTAAAGAAACTGTTGTGCATTTGGGCGCGTCCGTGCGCTACCGTGACCAGAAAAACGATGGCAATATTCGCTACCGCCAACGCCCCGTTAGCCACATTCCCGGCCGGATTATCTCGACGGGGTCTTTTGCGGATAAAGATACATTTTACGGCGTAGAAGCCGCCGCCATCATGGGCAAGTTTTGGGCCGCAGGCGAATATGGCCAGACAAATGCAAATAATGCATCTGGCGGCACCGATGGCGACTTTAGCGGATTTTACGCCGAAGCGGGCGCGTTTTTTGGCGGGCGTAAAACGTACAAAGGCCATAAGTTCAATCGACCGAAGATTGATAACCCTGTCACAAATGGCGGTTATGGCGCTTTGTCATTAGTGGCGCGTTATGATGCCCTTGATCTTGAAGGTAATGCTGTGAACGGCGGTAAGCTAGATAGCGTTGTAATCGGCGCGGATTGGTGGCCAACGAAGAATACACGTTTGGGCGTGAATTATTTTAACTCGGATGCCGATTTGGGCACGTCCACATCAGGTCTCGATAGTGACTTTGCCTCTCTGGTAACAAATCCCGCCATCACCAAAGAAAGCGTAGATGGTTTCATTGCGCGCTTGCAGTTTGATTTTTAAATTTTGAGCTGGTGTAGATCATGAAGCTTAACTCTTTACTCCTCAGTGCCAGCTGTATCATTGCATTAGTAGCTTGCGGCGGTAGCGGCGAACAGCCAAGCGCGTCGGCAAAGGATCCCTCGGCGAAAGCGAAAAAGGCGGATAAACGACAAGATATTCGTATTGTCGGGTCTTCAACCGTCTACCCGTTTTCGACAAAAGTGGCGCAGGAATTTAAAAATAAAACAGGCTATAATGTCGTTGTCGAAGCTACGGGTTCTGGCGGCGGGCATAAGCTTTTTTGCGACGGCCCAGAGGCCGGCACCCCTGATGTAACAAATTCATCCCGCCGGCAAAAAACGAGTGAATTTAATAAATGCGCCGATAATGGCGTGAACGATATTATCGAAGTTAAAATCGGATTTGATGGTATCGTGGTTGCTAATGCGATTGACGCAGCGCCTATGTCTCTTGAATTGAAAGACATCTACAGAGCTTTCGCAAAAGAAATCCCCGTGTCCGATACGGATTGTACATTACAAGCAAACCCTTTCACGAAATGGTCTGACGTAAACCCGTCTTTGGCTGATTTTACCATCGAGGCTTACGGCCCTCCGCCGACATCTGGAACACGTGATGCATTTGTTGAGATTGCTATGGAAGGCGGCGCGAAATCTATATCTTGTCTTAAAGCGCTAAGCGGTAGCGATAAGAAAGCCTTTAAGGCTATCTCGCACACAATGCGCGAAGACGGTAAATGGATCGACGCGGGCGAGAATGACAACGCGCTTGTTCAAACGCTTGTGAACACACCGACAGCCGTTGGCGTATTTGGCTTCTCATTCTTGGATCAAAATACGGACAAGATTAAAGGCGCGGTTGTGGCAGGGTCTGAGCCTGTATTTGAAAATATCGCGACTGGGGATTACCCCGTATCACGTTCGCTTTTTTTCTACATAAAGAAAGCCCACATAGGCCAAACACCTGGCCTTAAGGAATACGCGCTTGAGTTTACATCAGAGTCGGCTTCCGGCCCGGGTGGATATCTTGAAGAGATTGGTCTTGTGCCGCTTTCAGATAGCGAACGCGCGAAATATCGTGCCGATATTGAAACGCTAACAGCGTATAGCCAATAAAGTGGCTTACCGGGCAAAGTGACAAATTTTCCTATTTATATCATTGCCCTTTTGGCTGCGGTAACGCTTGCAGGTTTTTTCCTCAATCGTGACGTCGCGCGTAAGATGCTGCAAACGTCTGATCTCGGCGTACGCTCAAATTGGCATAGTCAATCTAGCTATCATGGGTTTTTCACGGCTTGGTGCGTGGCGGCTGCGGGACTTTTGATCTTTTTTACAGGCCTATTCCTAAGCGGCAGTAGCGCTAGCAGCACGTTTAACCTTGCATGGATAGGCACTTTCCTTGTGGTCACCTTTGGCGCCATATTCTTTTGTCGCCGTTATATCCGCGCAGAATTTCGGGCAAGAACGCATGTCGAAAGATGTATTCACGCCGTTTTAGTTCTCTTATCGGCGGTTGCGATTTTTACGACTTTGGGGATTATCCTCTCGCTCGCATTCGAAAGCTGGCGCTTTTTTGAGCAAGTGTCGCCCAGTGAATTTCTATTCGGCCTGCATTGGTCTCCGCAAACGGCGCTCCGTGCCGACCAAGCCGGATCCTCGGGTAGTTTCGGCGCGGTGCCAATCTTTGCGGGCACGTTTCTTATTATGTTTGTGGCCATCCTTGTGGCGGGGCCGATTGGTCTTATGATCGCTGTATATCTTTCGGAATATGCGGCCAAGCGAACACGCGCCATTGTAAAGCCACTCATTGAAATATTGGCAGGTATTCCAACGGTCGTTTATGGATTTTTTGCGCTTTTAACTGTTGGGCCGTTTATCCGGCAGTTCACGGAAACGCTTGGTTTCGCCGTGCCAACACAAAGCGCCATTTCGGCAGGTATCGTCATGGGCATCATGATTATCCCGTTGATTTCGTCTTTGTCAGATGACGTTATTAATTCTGTGCCGCAAACATTGCGGGATGGTTCTCTCGCTTTGGGCGCGACAAAATCAGAGACGATGAAACAAGTCATTTTCGCAGGGGCTCTCCCCGGTATTATCGGCGCGTTTCTTTTGGCGATTTCCCGCGCAATCGGAGAGACCATGATTGTTGTCATGGCGGCGGGTCGCGCGGCTAATTTAACCGCCAACCCCTTTGAGGCAGTAACAACGGTGACCGTGCAAATCGTGTCTTTGCTCACGGGCGACCAAGAATTTGATAGCCCCAAAACACTGGCCGCTTTTGCTTTGGGGCTTGTGCTGTTTGTAATCACTTTATTACTAAATGTTGTGGCGTTGACGATTGTTCGCCGTTACCGCGAGAGATATGATTGATGGATAAAACGTCTTTTCATCAATCAGATTTTGCGACGCGGCGTCTTAAAAAGCGCTATGCGAGCGAAAAGCGATTCCGCCTATATGGCCGCCTCGCGGTCGCTCTGGCTATGGGCGCTTTGCTGTGGCTGTTGACAAGCTTGGCAAGCTCTGGTTTCACCGCGCTCCGTCAGAGCTTTATGACATTGGATATAGAGCTTACGGAAAGCGTGATTGACCCAAGCGGGGAGCGCGACCCAGAGGCGCTACGCGGAGCGAATTATCGCCGTATCGTGCAGACAACGATGTATGGCCTTGTCCCAGACGTAACTGGTCGGAAAGAAAAACGTGAGTTATTCGCGCTGGTTTCGGCCTCGGGCGCAACAAACCATATTCGGCAAATGGTCTATAAAGACCCTACGCTCGTGGGCACAACGGTGCGCGTCACGGTCCCAACATCAGATCAGGTCGATCAGCTTTTAAAGGGTTATATAGACCGAGATGTCAATGAAAGTCGCCGCAAAGTGTCGGATCGTCAAATCGCATGGGTGGATAAATTGCGTGATGCAGGCGTGATTAAAAAGAAGTTTAATCACATTCTGTTTTTAAACCCAGATAGCCGCGACCCGGAGCTGGCGGGTATCGCAAGCGCAGTCACAGGCTCGGTGATGATATTATTGATCGCCTTTATCTTAGCCTTCCCGGTGGGCGTTGGCGCGGCGGTGTATCTGGATGAGTTTGCGCCTAAAAACCGCTGGACAGACCTGATCGAGATTAACATCAATAACCTCGCGGCTGTGCCGTCGATTGTATTCGGCTTGCTTGGACTTGCGGTGTTTTTGAATGTCTTTGGTATGCCGCGTTCTGTGCCGCTGGTGGGGGGCATGGTGCTAGCCTTGCGCGTTTTCCCGACCATTATCATTGCGACGCGCGCGGCCTTGCAGGCGGTTTCGCCGTCTATGGTCAATGGCGCGCTTAGCCTTGGGGCTTCACATACGCAGGCTGTGTTCCACCAAAAACTCCCGCTTGCGGCCCCCGGCATTTTAACAGGATCGATTATTGGCATGGCGCAAGCATTAGGCGAAACCGCGCCGCTTTTGATGATCGGCATGGTGGCCTTCGTCACAGAGGTCCCAACGTCGTTCATGGAGCCTGCGACGGCCCTGCCTGTGCAAATCTTTTTATGGTCGGATAGCGCAGAGCGCGCATGGTCGGAACGCACATCTGCGGCGATCCTTGTTCTGCTGCTTGTGCTGATCATAATGAATGGATTTGCGATTTGGCTCCGCAGCCGATTGGAAAAGAGACGATAATGAAAAACGATACGCAAGCAGGTAGGCCCGTTTTGGACGAAACCGCGGCGCAAGACGTCGCCGCAACGAAGTTTTCCTGCAAGGACGTAAAAGTGCATTACGGCGATTTCGAAGCTTTGCACGGCATTGATATTGATATCCCTGATCGCGGCGTGACCGCCTTTATCGGACCGTCAGGCTGCGGGAAGTCTACATTCCTGCGCACATTCAATCGCATGAATGACACCATCCCCGGCGCGCGTGTTTCCGGCACTGTTTTGATGGGTGGTCAAGATATCTATAGTCCCAAGCTCGACCCTGTCTTGCTTCGCGCGCGGGTAGGCATGGTTTTCCAAAAACCAAATCCATTCCCGAAATCTATATATGACAATATTGCTTACGGGCCTCGCATTCATGGCATGACGAATAATAAAGCCGAACTAGATGAATTGGTTGAAAAGTCTCTGCGCCGCGCTGGGCTATGGGACGAAGTTAAAGATAGGCTGAAACTATCTGGTACAGGCCTCTCAGGCGGACAGCAGCAACGCCTTGTTATTGCGCGCGCAATCGCCGTGTCGCCTGAAGTTATTTTGATGGATGAGCCGGCATCGGCGCTGGACCCGATTGCGACGGCACGGCTGGAAGCGCTGATTGATGAGCTAAAAGAGCGTTACTGCATTATCATCGTCACGCACTCTATGGCGCAAGCTGCGCGGATTTCCGATAAAACTGCCTTTTTCCATATGGGCGATCTTATCGAATTTGATGCGACTGAAACGATTTTTACAAAACCAAAGGATAGGCGGACAGAAGATTATATTCTGGGCCGCACAGGTTAAAATGAACACATATATGCTTGAATTGAATCTGTGGATGATTTTGGAATGCCCATTGGTAGTTCAGCATATTAACGCTAATCTTGTTAAAACGGGGATATGTTATGACAACACCGCAAAATAAAGGCGCTAGCTCGTCTTCAAAGTTTGGATCCGCAGATATCGTGCGGCTATTTTTGGCTTTAGCCTTTCTGGCGGCCGTCCATTTCTTCCTGACCGGATCTGTTACGACATCTGTTACAGACCCATCTGGGCGCTTGTTCCTTATCATTGCGGCACTTGTTGGCGCCTATATGGCGATGAACATTGGCGCGAATGATGTGGCCAATAATGTCGGCCCTGCGGTGGGCTCTGGCGCGCTTACGCTAGGCGGCGCGATCATTCTTGCGGTTATATTCGAAAGCGCAGGGGCCTTGATCGCGGGCGGCGACGTCGTCAAGACGATTAAAAAGGGGATTATCGACCCCAGTATGATCCCCGATTCAGAAACATTCGTATGGGCGATGTTGGCGGCCTTATTGGCGGCGGCTGTCTGGCTTAATATAGCAACAGCCATTGGCGCGCCTGTTTCGACAACGCATTCTATCGTTGGTGGTGTTTTGGGCGCAGGTATTGCGGCTGGCGGCTGGGCCATTGCTGATTGGAATAAAGTTCAACAGATCGTTGCCAGCTGGATCATATCCCCAGCGATGGGCGGCATTATTGCGGCAGCCTTTCTTTACGGGATTAAGCGCACGATTTTATACAAAGACGATATGCTCGCAGCGGGCCGCAAAGGGTTGCCTGTGCTATTGGCGATCATGGGCTGGGCATTTTCAACCTATCTTATTCTCAAGGGTATTAAAAAGATCGTGAAGGTCGAAATTAACGTCGCGCTTGGCGTTGGTTTCCTTATCGCTGTTTTGGTGTTCTTTGTAACGCGCCCGATCATTGCTTCGGCGTCTAAAACGCTCAAGAATACGCGCGAGAGCATAGACGGGTTATTCGTTATACCGCTTATCGTGGGCGCGGCTTTTCTAAGCTTTGCGCATGGCGCGAATGACGTAGCCAATGCGATTGGTCCTTTGGCCGCGATTAACGAAGCCGTGCGCATTGGCGGCATCGCCACAAAAGCCACAATCCCGTTATGGGTTATGGGAATTGGCGCCTTAGGTATTGCCGTCGGTCTTGCCCTCTATGGCCCGAAACTTGTGCGTACTGTTGGGACTGAAATCACGGAACTTGATAAAGTTCGCGCATTTTGCGTCTCGCTCGCGGCAGCTATTACCGTGATTATTGCGACGCATTTCGGCCTCCCTGTTAGCTCCACTCATATTGCGGTTGGCGCGATCTTCGGCGTTGGTTTTTTGCGTGAACTTTTGACATATCGTTATAATCAAAAGTTGGAACTTGTTCGGGAATATGCCTCTGAGAAACCAGACCAGACATTGGAAAACACCGAAGCGATTATCAAAGAATTTGACGAAGCCTCTATGTCGGAAAAGAAGCGCATCCTGGACGAGCTAAAAGCCAAGGGCAAAGCGCATGGCCGCCGTAAAAAGCTCAAGCGTGCTTATCGTGAAAAGCTCGTGCAGCGTTCTTTGCTCGTGAAGATCATTGTCGCATGGGTGGTGACGGTGCCTCTATCCGCTATCTTCGCAGCCGGTCTGTTCTTCATGATCCGCGGAATTATGATACCAGCCTAAGGCGGCCACGTTCATGGAGCGCATATCCGTCTTATTCGTGTGTTTGGGGAATATCTGTAGATCCCCAACCGCCGAGGCTGTGTTTCGAAAACGCGCCGTGCAAGCGGGGCTTGATGTCCACATCGAGAGCGCAGGCACATCGGCTTGGCATGAAGGCGAGAAACCAGATGCGCGCAGCCAAGAGACTGGCGTAAAGCGCGGCTATAGCTTTAATGGGCAAGAGTCGCGCAAAGTCCATAAAAATGACTTCGTTCTTTTCGATCACATTATAGCGATGGATCGTAAGAATTTAGACGGTTTGAAAGATATCTGCCCGCCAGCGCTTCAACATAAAGTGCAACTATTTATGGACTTCGCGCCGCATGCATCCGTGCGCGAAGTGCCTGATCCCTATTATGGCGGGGCAGATGGTTTTGATAATGTTTTAGATTTGATCGAACAGGCCAGCGACGGCTTGATTGAGCGGCTTAATACTCAATCCCTTCCAAAGGGGACGGCGCAATAACGGCTTCGCCCTTGAAGGCGTAATAGCGCCCGACCTCATATCCTTGTTCGCGCAATAATGCTTGAAGGCTGTCATCACCAAGCAAATGCCCCGTTCCAACTGCCGCGAAGCCTGTTCCATTACTTTCCATAAATTGTGTCAGGGCAGGAGCCCATTTTTTATTTACGTCGACAAATAATGTGCGGTAAATTTCTGGCGAGCGTTCTTGGACGGCCATGATAACCTTCTCGGTCAAATAATGTGTTTGTCCAACAGACCATGCTTGCGCGATATTAGTCAGGTCACGCCCAAGCGTATTAAAGCCTTCCAATGTATCACTTAATAGGGCCATATGGGTGACCTCATCTTGCTCGGCTGTGCGAAGAATTTGCTCCTCCATCGTATCTAAATAGATGATGTTTTTACGTTGTTGTGCCGCGCGGCTTTTTAAGGCTTCGTCGGCGGAAACCTCGGGGCTTAAGCCCGCATTGGCAGCCGCAGCGATGGTAAGGAATTCACTGGCGAGCCAGGGCGTCATGCTCTCCAGAACGGATAGTTTTATATTTCCATTATGGGAGGCCGCCTCAAGGAGCTTAAGCTGATAGCTATCTAGCTTATCGGAAAGACGTCGCCCGTTTTTATAAAACCCTAAACTTTGGGTTAGTACATTGGCCGAGAGCTGCCCGGCGTCTCCTGTGTCGACTTCAAAGAAAACTGTGCCCGACTGCCTGAAAATATTCCGTAGCTCATCGCGGTGCCAATTAATATCAGGCGATAAGAGATGGACCGTGCCGAAAAGGTAAAGCGTGCTATCGTCATCGCGCACATACCATATTGCGGGGCCGTCATTTCGCGCGCGAGCGTCTGCGACCTTACCCTCTACCGTGCCGCCTTGATTACAGGCCGTGAACCCCGCGCATAGGGCTAAAACCAAAGACATACGCAGGATAGACATAAGGGATGTTTTCATGGCCTGTATGTGCCGTTTCATAGGCCCTAAGGCAATAGATTTTCTGGCTTGCCCATTCTCTTGCCCATTGCCTAATCGATTGGAATTACCTATGAGGCTGCGTAACGCATGCACCCGTAGCTCAGCTGGATAGAGCGCTGCCCTCCGAAGGCAGAGGTCACAGGTTCGAATCCTGTCGGGTGCGCCAATCTTTACAATGACTTAGCGTGAAGTCTAAATTGTGTAAATTGAAAAAGTAACCACATAGTAACTACGCGCGCAAAAAATGACTGTGCTACTCGCCCCCACCAATTCCATCTTCAAATGTACGCACTAATTTCAAAATTTTATCTGTGACACGCTCGATGACGGTTTTGCGTTCTAATATTCTGGGCTGTGCTCGCATGGTTTTCACGACGGTTTCGCGCAGAGGTTTTCGGCCTGTGAATTTGTAATCTTGAATGAGAGATTGGACTTCATGTTCGAAGAGACCTTCTTCTTCGCATAGTTCATCCATCGCGGCTATTTGTTCGGCTTGCCAGAATGTTTCGAACGCGACCTCTATTTGTGCCCCAACGCCGATCTTGGGCATTTGATCGGAAATGAACTTCTCGATCAGTTCCCGTTTCGATCTGAGCTGAACTTCCGTTTCAAGCATCTTGAGCACATTTTTCATTGTGTCTGCTTTGTCTTCGTCAGACATCGCTTGGAAGTCTTCGTCTTCATCGACCATTTTTGCGAGAAGCGCCAAGATGTAAGCCACATTGATTTCGTCGCGCTGGATCAGCTCCAGTTCGAAATCGACATCATCAATGATGGATTCTTTATCGCCCTCCGCATCGGCTTTAGTATCCTCATAGAGATCAAGATATTTACTCTTGAAGTCTTCAAAGAGCTGCGCGCTCAAATTCAGATCATCATAGCTAAATTCGGAAAACGTCATCAGCACATTGCGAATACGGATCAACACGCGGAAGGCTTTGATGAATTCGAGCTGTTCAATCTCGCTCGGGAGCGTGTTCACATCATCGGGCGTGGCTACAATGGAAAGCAAGATATCCACCGCCGCGTTAAATCGGTCGACGTGAATATCATAAGGCTCAATGATGATTTCATCTTTGGCGTTCACCTTAGAAAACAGCGCAATGGCCTCATCGGTTTCGTCTTTGAGGTTGCGGAAGACAACAATATTGCCCTGCGATTTCCGCTCATTGATAATGCGGTTTGTGCGCGAATAAGCTTGGATCAAGCCGTGGTAGCGAAGGCGCTTGTCCACATAGAGCGTATTGACCATCTTGGCGTCAAACCCTGTCAGGAACATATTCACGACCAATAGGATATCGAGACGGTCCGCATCCTTGAACGCCTTCTTCTCGCGGTCTTTCATCCGTTTGGAGAGATCTTTGTAATAAGCGTAAAACTGTTTGTTCTTCGTCGAGAACTTCGTTTTATATTGCGCGTTATAATCGGCGATCATTTCGTCGAGCTTTTCGCGCGTGTGAGAGGTCGCGCTGTCAGGCGGCCCTAGCTCTGGATTGACCTCACCGATACGCCCGTCTGCGTCTCCGTCGTCTTCATTCGTGCCATAAGTGAAAATAGCGCCAACCCGCAGATCATGCTGACCCGCCTCCCGCTTGGCTTTGAAGGCGTCATAATATTTGATGAGCATCTCAACATTGCTCACGCACATCATGGCGGAGAACATTTTATCATGCGTCTTCTTGCGGTGGTTATCGATGATCCAGTCAATGTTGTGAGAGATACGGTCTTCGTTCTCCCAGAACTCTTTCAGATCAATCGAGGTGACCTTCTCTTCGCCCCCTAAGCCGTCTTTCAGATCAAGCCGCCCCCAATATTCCACCGCGAATTTCAGCACATTATGATCGCGTATAGCGTCCGTAATCACATATTTATGCAGACGCTCCCCGAACAACATTCCTGTCGTTCGCTTGCCGTGCTTATTGCTGCCCGCATTTTCCTTAAAGATCGGCGTGCCCGTAAAGCCGAACATCTGATGACGGGGGAAGAAATCGACAATGCGTTTATGCGTGTCACCAAATTGAGAGCGGTGGCATTCGTCAAAAATAAAGACAACGCGCTGCTCCGCCATCGCCTCCATCGCCGCCTGATAGCGCCCCGGAGAGATCGCCGTGTTAAGCTTTTGGATCGTCGTCACAATCAACGGCGTGTCATCGGTGAACTGCTTGACCAGCTCCCGCGTGTTGTCCGTGCCGTCGACGCTGCCTTCACTAAAGGCGTTAAACTCTTTTGTGGTTTGATAGTCCAGATCAGCGCGGTCCACGACAAAGATCACCTTGTCAATATTGGGCAATCCCATAACCACTTGCGCGGATTTAAAACTGGTAAGCGTCTTCCCCGATCCCGTCGTATGCCAGATATAACCATTATCGTTCGAGTTCTTCACCTTCTCGACAATCCGCTCGGCGGCGTAATATTGATAGGGCCGCAGCGCCATCAAAATCTTATCTCCCTGATGCAGCACGATATATTTCGCGATCATCTTAGAGACATGGCATTTTTCCAAAAACGCATCCGCGAATTGATCGAGCTGCGTGATAATGCTGTTATCTTCATCCGCCCAATAGAACGTCTGCTTAAAGCTCTGCGTGCGGTTATTGGCGTAATATTTCGTGTTCACCCCATTGGAAATCACGAAGAGCTGCACATATTGAAACAAGCCCGTATTCGCCCAGAACGAATGGCGCTGATAACGATTGATCTGATTAAACGCTTCCTTGAGCTCCAGCCCCCGCCGCTTCAGCTCGATCTGAACCAAGGGCAAGCCGTTAATCAACAGGGTCACATCATAACGGTTCTTATAGCTCCCCTCCATCGTGATCTGGTTCGTGACCTGATACTCATTTTGGCACCAATGTTCGGTGTTCATAAACCTAATATAGCTACTCGTGCCGTCATCACGCGAGAGGTTGAACCGATCCCGCAGCGTTTCCGCGCGGTCAAACACATTGCCTTTATCGAGGTGGTTGACGATGCGCCCGAACTCCGCCGCCGAAAACGTCATCTCATTAAATTTTTCAAGCTGCGATTTGAGGTTAGCCAGTAAAGCCGCTTCGTCGCCTAACGTGACGCGCGCATATCCCAGCCCGCCAAGGCGCTTAATCAAGCTCTCTTCAAGTTGGGCTTCGGATTGTGTTAGGGACGTGTCGGTCATCAATTGTAATTTAGGGTAGAACCCAGCCTTGTCTACACAAACATCTGTTGTAGCAGACCTTTTTTGAAGCGCTGCATTTG
>JBMYWT010000020.1:0-20351 GCA_049607665.1 Maricaulaceae bacterium | reverse complement strand
GGCGTCGATTTTATCATCAAGGGCCGAGAGGAAATCGGCCATTTTTTGTTGTTCGTCGGGGTGTGGGAATGGAATTTCAATATCCTTGAAAAACTCAACGACACTTAAGTTAAGTAAGCCGTGATTTCTTGCGCCTTCTTGTGCTATTTTCTGCAACTCTCGTATCAGCCCACCGCTCTCAAAAAAATGTTCGTAAAACGGGGCGGTCTTTTCATCCAAAGCTTTAAAACAAATATAAAGAGTTGAGACGACGCCCTCTTCATATCGATTGAGCCGTTTAATAGCGCCCATAGGGTATCCCTTTGAATAGCTCTTATTATATGCAAACTCTCCTTTTTCGAGCAGGTAATAACCGGTCACATCTTTAGCAGAGACGGATTTATTGAAATACTCAAGCTGACTAATTAGTCCAAGTTGGCCTGATATCGTCAAAACGTTATCAATATTCTTCTGATTTTTACGCATTACTCGCTCAAATACCGCTCCCAGTTTTTTGTTTTCCCAATCGGGGAAGTCAGTTCCGTCATCGGTTTTGAAGCGAATTTTTTGGGTGAAGAGCTGTTGCATCACGCCTTTTTTATAAAAGCCGAGCCGTTCATGTTTTGCTCGCAAGAGCCCTATTTTCTCATCCATCACTCTCAAAAATTCTGAAATTTTCTTTTGCTCTTTTTGACTTGGTATTGGCAATTTTATCTTTTTCAATACTTTGTGTGACAACACTGTTTGAGACGTACCTACACTAAATTTTCCTATATAAGATCGATACCGAACGAATAGCTCTTTGAAAAAGTGATTCTCACCCCCAATGATTTTAAATACAGGATAGTAGTGGCTTATGATTCCAACTCGCCCAGTAAGGTTTTCATTAAAGAAGAAGCTACGGTCATCACTTCGGCTCCTGTACGTGAGATAGTTTGGGGGAATTATGTGATAGCCAATATTATTACGTTCAGAAATTCGACTAGTTTCATAATAATCCACTTGCCTCATCAATCCTGTTCGAGAAGATGTTAATACTGTATGTTCATTTTGAACTAACGATTTTTCCAAAAAATCTTCAATAAAATGACCGACAGCCTGCTCCTTCCACTCGGTTTCAAAATCAGGAAAGCGCAATTGTGGGATCGTCATTGCGGTGCTTTTATATCAAGTTCAGTGCAAAATTGAAAAATGCTGTCGTCTACTAATTTCATACGCAAATTTATCCCCGCTAACTCGTCAGCCACATCTATTAGATTGACACTCTCCTCGGGCCTATAGGTGTCGACATAACGCGGAATATTAAGGTTATAATCATTCTCGGCGACTTTTGACATAGGCGCGACATATGAAAATTTGTCCTTGAACTCTCGCTCCGCGTACGCGTCAAGAATACTCCCTATATCCTGTTGTCGTAGCACATTTTGATTTTTAGCTTTCTCGAAATGCTCATCGCCACTGGCATCAATGAACAGAATATCATTAGGGTTTTCACGGCATTTTTTGAACACCAAAATACAGGTCGGGATCGAGGTTCCGTAGAAAATATTCGCGGGCAGGCCGATGACGGCGTCCAGATAATTACGATCTTCGATCAGGTAACGTCGGATATGCCCTTCGGCCCCTCCGCGAAACAACACGCCATGCGGTAGGATAATCGCCATTGTGCCGTTATCGTCCAAATGGTGGATCATATGCTGCACAAACGCAAAGTCCGCTTTGGATTTCGGCGCAAGGCGACCATATTGCGAGAACCTGTCATCGCTCTCGAATATTTTATTCGCGCTCCAATTGGCGCTAAACGGGGGGTTGGCGACGATGGCCTCGAACCGCAAATCTGCGTGTTCCTGCGCGGGATGGGTCAGCGTGTCTTCTTGGCGGATATCAAAGCGGCGGTAATGCACATCATGGAGGAGCATATTCATCCGCGCCAAGTTGAATGTGGTACGGTTTAGCTCTTGGCCGTAAAACATGGGCTTTGCGTCTTTGGCCAGTTCCCGCTCTACCCGCAGCAGCAGCGACCCCGAACCACAGGTCGGGTCATAAACATTTTTGATACGGTCTTTGCCCATTGTCACGATACGCGCCAATATGGTCGAGACTTGGGAGGGGGTGTAGAACTCCCCCGCCTTCTTGCCCGCGCCGCTCGCGAATTGCCCGATCAGATATTCATAGGCATCGCCCAGAACATCGGCGTCGGCATTGGCCAGCTCGAAATCAATTCCCTCCAGATGGACGAGGACTTTGGCGATCAGCTCGTTTTTCTGATTTTCGGAACGGCCCAGTTTCGTGGAGGTCAGGTCGAGGTCTTCGAAGAGTTTGTCAAAATCTTGCTCGCTCTCTGTGCCCATTGTGCTTTGTTCGATATTGTTCATGACCTTGGTCAAATCGTCCAAGATAAAGGCCCCGTCTTGGCCGCGTTTGGCGAGCTGTGAGAACAGCTCAGCGGGTTTTAACATATATCCGAGCTCCGCCACGGCCTCAGTGCGAACAGCCTCCAGATAGGCGTCTGCGTCGCCCACGCCCTCTGTGATGGAGAGATATTCAATGCCGTCCTGTTGGAGGATTTTATTGGCGTAAAGATGCATTTTCTCGGAGAGATATTTGTAGAAGATAAAGCCGAGAATATAGTCGCGAAACTCATCCGCGCTCATCTTCCCGCGAAGCTCATTGGCAATATCCCAGAGCTTACGTTCCAGATTTTTCTTTTGTGCTGATGTCATATGCGGTGGTCATGTGATTTGGGTTAATAGTGCCTTAACCTTGTGCCTCGTCAAATCGCTTTTTTAGACCCGTGCGGATCAAACGCCCCTGTTCGGCCAAGGAAAAACGACCATAGCTATTCATCGTCGTTGATACGCTCTTATGACCAAAACTTTGACTCATCGCTTTGTACTCGGCAAAACTTGGATCGAGCTTGGTGAGTTCCGCTTCCATCATATCTCGAAAGCGGTGAGGGGTATAAGCAGGTAATCCAGCGCTCTCAAAGGCTTCTTTAAAAATCTTACGTATGGCTGAAGTTGATTGCCAATGCTCTCTTTGTAACCCTTTAGGCGTGTAGCAAGCGTTCTCATCATGCTCCAAGGCTGTTTTCGGGAATAGCGGGTCAGTCGGAGCGAATAATAGCTGATCTTGGAGGTAACCGATCCAGTCACCAATGATGCCTTCAAATTCATCACAAAATGGTAGGATGTGACTGTAAATTGGCTTGCGGTTTTTGGTCTTCACCTCACGCGGGTTCTGCTTGATCAACCCATTTTTTAGATCGATGTGTTTAAGCTTCAAACTGGCCAATGCACTCACACGGATCATAGTCAAAGCTGTAAACGCCATAAGCGCTCGATTGCGTTTCTCAATCGCGGTGGAGGATGGCATCTGAGCGACAACCTTTTTAACCATTGCCAGAGACGGAAATTCTTTGTCACTCGGCGCGTTGGCAATTCGCTTGTCTCGATCTGTCAGGCTTAAATACATAATGTCAGGCAAATGGATAGAACGCTTATAGCCGTTTTGTTGGGCTAGCCATGCAAAGAACCGTTTAAGGTGGTTTGTGGTGGTCAACACTGTTGCCAGTTCAACTTGGTCATAAAGGTCATCTTTGAACTCAATTGCCATGTTGCGGTCAAAGGTCTTGAAGTCTTTGAATTTGGTGAAGGTTTCATATCTACGGATTGAGGCTGATATAATCTTTATAGTTGCAGCGGCTTTGCCATCAGCGTGTTTGAGAAACTCGAAATAGCGGCGTTTGATAAGTTCGTTTTGGGCGTGTCGTTTAGTCATTGGGGAGAGGCTTTCTTATCTGAAAACAGGGGATATGTGGGGCGTGTAATCAATTGCGGCGGTTAGGTGCCATTAGAGGGGGGATTCCTATATCGCTCTATATAGCGAACGTTCTTCATGAATGATTCAAGCGCATCCTCGACAACGTCTACCGCGACCATCGCTCCGCCTTTGTGGACATTGCATCCACACTCCGCGCATTCAGCATCAATTGAGAGACGTTTTTGGTTGACGGGGCGAATGATGACGCTGCCAATTTTGGGGTGACGCTGGGTCTTGCAGCTAAAGCAAAAGAACTCATCCACCGCGCAGGGGCGCTTGCGGTCATCCCGCTTTTTCTTGTGATAGGCCAGCAGCTCTGCGCCATCAATAAGCGGTGGATTTGTTCCTTCTATTACGGGCATTCCATCGCGTCGCCAACGCTGCACGGTTGTCACTCTGCGGCCAAGCTCTTTGGCGGCCTGTTTGAAATCATAGACCTCGGTGGGCTTAATCTTGCGAAGGTCGATTTTGCGGCTTCTCTTGCCCTTCTTAAGCATTGCTGTCGCCAAGGTCAGACGTTGAGCGGCGTCGATTTTCTTTCACCCAATTTTGCAAGTCATCAGGTTGATAGGCAACGCGCCGCCCCATCTTAATGAAAATTGGACCATCGCCAGTAAGGCGCATTTTGGAGAGTGTGCTTTTGGACAAGCCAAGAAAATCTGCGGCCTGATCCGCTGAAAGGTTGGATGGAATGTGTAGGTTCATATATAACTCACTATGTAAACGCAGGACATCTGCGGCTAGTGAGTGAACGTGTAAATCGCTCGATGAATTCTATCAGCCGATATGGCCGAAAATAGGTCGGCAACTAATTTTCGGCTTTTCCGGCCTGATGGTCCTGCATTATCCGTTTAGCATGCGCGCGAACTGTGGAGGAGGCAGGCTCTTTACCAATAGTATTTAGAAAATACCTCTGTAGTTCTCGTTCAACGTCGGCCTGACAAGACCATTCGGGATCATCTGCTGATAATGGTCCGTGGTGCTCAAATTGGAATTGGATATGATTTGATGCAGCCAGCCAATCGTAAGTTGGCTTTCTTCCGGATTTCATTTTTATCTTAACAGTCTTTTCCGCTGGCGGTACTACCGTATCTTTCAGGTTGATATTGTATTGGTATTCAGCTCGCAATTCCGCGACCTTGTCAGGATTTACTAACCCCGAAGCAATAAGCAAATCTTGATCGCGTGCTAGTCGATTCCAACGTTTTTCGAACTCTGTTTCGATCATCGCTTCTCTCAACGACATTGCTGCGAGCCTGACGTTCAATCGGCGAAGCAATGTGTGAAAATTCAGATTATTTGTTTCCATTCGCATCTCTGCGGAGATTGGGTTAACTAATCCGCGAGCCAAAAGGTCTGCAATATCGTACTTGCTCCAATCCCAAATTCGCTCGACGTCTTCAATATTCAATTCAAAATCAAAAGGAAGTACATAGAGTTTGTCGTCAGAAAAACTCTTGCCTCGCATCTGGGATAAGTCGTTCAAAGATTTTCCGTCATGCCTAACGCGGACTTCACCATCAAAAACTGCGTGATAAAGTTGATATTCTGCGTCTTGCGAAGTTTTCGCCCACGGGCCGCCCATAATATAATACTCTAGAACCTTACCGGCTCTGAGCCATTTTTTCTTATAGCCAGTCATCTGTACTGTGCGGGTCTACTACAAAGTATTGGTTTATAGTAGAAATTAGGTGTCTCGCCAGCCATGTCTGAAGTTAATACGGTATTTATATTTCAATTAATAGCTTAAGTAATTCAACTTTTAGCTTTCCGCACAATTAAATGCCAAGATTAACCACTGGCCGTGTGAAAACGTCTCAAATTCATTTAAAGTATGATATTAGTAGAACGGCTTAAAATATGACACTCAGTTAATGCTCGAATTGATGATGCGACTGTGGTCAAGCCTCATAAAACACGATAACAAAATTGGATGATTAGCCTAACAAAACTCCGCCATCTTATTGCCGTTGACCGCGCGGGGTCTTTTACGGCTGGGGCTAAGGCGCTTAGTATTACGCAATCCTCTCTGACAAAAAGTGTCGCGGAGATTGAAAGACAGATTGGTTATCCGGTCTTTCTTCGCAAAGCTCGCGGCGTTGTTGCGACGGATAAGGGTCGTGAATTTGTGGATAGGGCTGTTCGCCTTGTCACGGATATGGACTTGCTTATCTCTGACACGGATGCGGAGCTAGAAACGCGCCAAAGCATATTTCGGATAGGCATTTGCCCGCCTTCTTTGGAGGGCCTGCTTAACCGAACACTCTCTGAATTCATCCGCGCTAACCCCAAAGCTGTCGTTCATCTTAAGGCCGTCACAAATGAGCGCGGGCCGCTGATGTTACGCCGTGGTGATCTGGATGTCCTCATTGGGCCGACTGACGCGCTTGCCGCGCAAGCTGATATTAAACGTAAAGTTTTGAAGCCGCTTAAGGCCAAATTATTTTGCCGAAAAGGACATCCGTTGCTTAAGCGGAAAACAGTCAGGATGAAAGATATCGCCGACTATCAAATCATCGTGCCTGATCCCGGCGGTATTTACGGAGAGTTTCTTCGAGAGATTTACGAAGCGGCGGGTAAAGTGCCCGAACGTCATATGCACGTCATCGAGAGCTTTCCGGCCATTGCGGATATCGTCGCGAGTACCGATATTCTCGCGACGGTGAGTGAAAGCTATGCGAACACCAAAGCTTTCTCCGAACGCTTTGAAATCTTGACGTCCAAAGTCTTTGATACATTACCTTTGTCTTTTGGTTGTATTCCGAGTGATTTGAACAATAAGAATATAGAAGCCTTTTTGAAAACGCTTCTAAAACACCCTATTACTTAAATATTCATTATAGGAATAATACGGAACAAAACAGCATTGGATATAATGCTTAATATCTCTTACTATCTCGTCAAAAGAAGCGAGAAATTAAATGTCAAAATCAAAAACTGTGGTTGCCGGCGTCGGCATGATAAAATTCGGCAAGCCGGGGGCGTCAGATAATTATGACGTCATGGGCGAACAAGCGATTAAACAAGCCCTCAAAGATTGTGGCTTGGATTTCAGCCACGTGCAACACGCCTATGCGGGTTATGTTTACGGCGATTCGACTTGTGGTCAGAAAGTGATCTACCGCGTCGGCATGACGGGCATTCCTGTTGTGAATGTGAATAATAATTGCTCGACGGGATCAACTGCGCTTTATCTGGCGAGACAAGCGATTGAGCACGGCATTGCCGATTGCGTATTGGCGGTGGGTTTTGAGCAAATGAGCCGTGGCGCACTGGGGAGTGCCTATCAGGATCGCCCAAGTCCGTTTGAAGAATTTGACAAAGAATGCTCTGATTTATTTGTCTCTGACGCGCCGCTTGCGCTTAAATATTTCGGCGGAGCAGGCAAAAGCCATATGGATAAATATGGCACGGAGCTTTCCGACTTTGCCAAAATTCGCGCCAAAGCCAGCCGCCATGCGGTGAACAATCCGCTGGCGCTGTTCCGCACCGAACTTTCCGAAGGCGATGTTATGCAATCCCCGATGATGATTCCTGGCGTGATGACCCGCCTTATGGCTTGCCCGCCCACCTGCGGCGCGGCGGCGGCGGTGCTTGTGTCAGAGAAATTCGCAAAAGAACATGGTCTCTCCACGGGCGTTCAGATCGTCGCGCAGAGCATGACAACGGATTATAACTCGACCTTTGAAGCCCATGATATGATGCAGCTCGTGGGTTATGATATGACAGGCGCAGCGGCCAAAGAGGTCTATGAACAAGCGGGCATTGGCGCAGACGACGTTGATGTCGTCGAGCTCCATGATTGTTTCGCGCATAATGAGCTGATTACCTATGAGGGCCTCGGCCTCTGCCCCGAAGGCGGCGCTAAGAAATTCATCGCGGATGGCGATAATACGTATGGCGGCAAAGTTGTGACCAATCCGTCTGGCGGTCTTCTGTCCAAAGGCCATCCGCTCGGCGCGACAGGCCTCGCGCAATGCTATGAGCTTACGCACCAACTTCGCGGCACGGCAGACGCCCGCCAAGTCGACGGCGCGCGCACGGCACTCCAACATAATCTTGGGCTGGGCGGCGCTTGCGTTGTCACCCTTTATCAGGCGGCGTAGAACATGATTGATAGAGCGAATATTGGGAAGAGCTATCCGCCTTTGGTGGTTGATGTCGAAAAAGGGCAACTTAAATTCTTCGCTAAATCCACGGCGGAAACCAACCCTATCTATACGGATGAAGACGCGGCAAAAGCGGCGGGATATCCCGCCCTGCCAGCCCCGCCGACATTTGGCTTCTCGCTGAACCTCGCTAAGCCTAACCCGTTTGATAATTTTTTGGCGATGGGCATTGATCTGAACCGCGTGCTCCATGCCTCGCAAGAGTTTAATTATATCGCCCCAATTTGCGCGGGCGACACAGTAAGCCTACAAGACACGGTCAAAGATATTTACGACAAAAAAGACGGCGCGCTCGAATTTGTCGTGGTCGATACAAAGGTCACAAATCAACGCGGCGAACATGTCCTGAGCATGACCAATACCCTAGTTGTGAGGAACGGATAATGAGCTTAGATTTCAATAGCATCAATGTCGGCGACGCGATCCCCGAAGTTTCCAAACGCCCAATCAACCGCACAACGCTAGCGCTTTTCGCGGGCGCGTCCAATGATCATAACCCGATCCACATCGATACGGATGTCGCTAAGGCGGCGGGCATGGACGATGTTTTCGCGCAAGGCATGCTGTCGATGGCTTATCTAGGCCAAGCGCTGACCAATTTTGTCCCGCAGCAAAACATCAGAACTTACGGCGTACGCTTTGGCTCGATCACAAACCTTAAGGACAAGATTACCTGCGCGGGCACTGTGATTGAGAAGTTTGAAAAAGATGGCGAGAATTGCCTCAAGCTTGAGGTTAAGGCCGCCAATCAAGACGGCGATGTAAAGCTGTCTGGCCACGCTATCGTCGCTATTAAATAGGAAACACCATGTCAAAAGAACTCTCATTCGAAGACCGCGTTGTTATTGTCACGGGCGCAGGCGCAGGGCTTGGCCGTTCGCACGCGCTTGAGTTTGCGCGGCGCGGCGCGAAGATCGTCGTCAACGATCTCGGCGGCAGTACCTCAGGCGATGGCAGCGATAATTCCGTTGCGCAAAACATGGTCGACGAGATTAAAGCCATGGGCGGCGAGGCCGTAGCCAATGGCGATAGCGTTGAAGACGGCGCAAAGATCGTGGAATGCGCGATGGACAGCTTTGGCAAAATCGACGTCGTGGTGAACAATGCAGGCATCTTGCGCGACAGCGCCTTCCATAAGCTAACCGATGAAGCGTGGGATTTGGTCATGCGCGTACATTTGGGCGGCTCTTATGCTGTTACGCGCGCTGCGTGGCCGCATATGCGCAACAGCGGCTATGGCCGCGTGATTATGACGACCTCTGCGGCGGGGATTTACGGTAACTTTGGACAGGCAAATTATTCTGCCGCTAAACTCGGGATTCACGGCCTTAGCCAGACACTTTCGATTGAGGGACGCAGCAAAGGCATTATGGTCAATACGATTGCGCCGATTGCCGCTTCGCGCTTAACCGAGTCTGTCATGGCCCCTGCCATGCTAGAAGTCCTCGATCCCAAAGTCGTCACGCCGCTCGCGGTGCTTCTCTCGCACGAGAGCCATACGGAAACAGGAAACCTCTACGAAGTCGGCGGTGGTTGGGTGTCTAAACTCCGCTGGGAGCAAACCCAAGGCGCGCGCTTTGACCCCAAAGCAGGGTTTAGCGTAGAAGACCTTGCGAGCCGTTGGGATGAGGTTAATGACTTCACAAATTCCATGCATCCGAAGGATATTATGAATACATTAAAGGTCATCGGCGAAATCGTCGGGGTCGATTTGGGGTTAGCACCACAGTAAAAGGCTAAGAAAATATAAGGGGAAGATATGACGACATCTGGATTATGCTCTATGGGCATGACGCAGGGGCTGCGTATTGCGGCGGCGGCCACACCATCAAAAACCGCCACGCGCCAGGCGGGCCGTGAACAAAACTGGGCGACTGTGCAAGATAATGTTGCCAGAGTGGCGGGCGCGTTAAAAGGGCTTGGCGTTAAGACGGGTGACCGCGTCGCTATCTTGGCGCTTAATTCAGATCGATTTACGGAATATCAATTCGCCGTTTGGTGGGCGGGCGCCGTCGTCGTCCCGATGAATGTACGTTGGAGTCCAGCTGAAAACGCCTATTCTTTAAACGATTCAAACGCCGAAGTGCTCTTTATCGACAAAACCTTCTCCGCCATGCTCCCTGCTATTCAAGCGGACTGTAAGGGGCTAAAAACCATTGTCTATCTGGACGGACCGGATGCACCAGACGGCATGACATCCTATGATGAATTGCTAAAATCTGACTCTATCGAAGATGCAGCTCGCTGCGGTGAGGACCTAGCTGGGCTTTACTACACGGGCGGCACAACGGGTTTCCCAAAGGGCGTGATGCTGCCCCATCGGGCGCTTTGGTATAACAGCCTTGTCTGTGCGCAGGCCTGTAAATTTGAAACCGAAACAATTTATCTTCATGCCGCACCGATGTTTCATTTGGCAGACGGCGCGGTTAGCGCAGGCATAAATGCTATGGGCGCAGAGCATATTTATATGCCCATGTTCAACCCTGCGGGCACAATAGATATGATCGAAAAATATCAGGTCACCCATGCGCTTCTCGTACCGACCATGCTGGCGATGGTACTGGCCGATCCCTCCTTTGATCCTGCGCGTTTGGCATCAGTGGAACTCATTCTTTATGGCGCGTCGCCTATGCCCGAAGGCGTTTTGCGCGAGGCGATTGAGAAGCTTCCTAATGCCAAATTTGTGCAGGCCTATGGCCAGACAGAGCTCGCGCCCCTCGCGACGACTCTATCGCCCAGGCATCATAATCTCACCTCGACTAAACTCCGCTCAGCTGGGCGCGCTGTACCAGGCGCGGAACTGCGCATTGTCGATGAAGAGGGCGTGGACGTTGAGCCCGGCTCTGTTGGAGAAATCATTGTCCGAAGCCCTGGCGTTATGCACGGATATTGGAACCTACCGGAACAAACGGCGGCGGCCCTGAAAGATGGCTGGGTCTATACGGGCGACGGCGCGTATCGCGATGAAGACGGTTTTGTCTTCGTTGTTGACCGCATGAAAGATATGATTGTCACGGGCGGCGAGAACGTTTTTTCGGCCGAAGTTGAAAGCGCGGTTTCCACTCATCCCGCCGTTGCCGAAGTGGCTGTGATTGGTATCCCCGCAGAGAAATGGGGCGAAGCGGTTCACGCCATTATCGTTTTGAAAGAGGGCGCGTCGGCCAGTGAAGACGATATCATCAATCACTGCCGTGACCGTATCGCCAATTACAAACTGCCGCGCAGCGTTACTTTCCGCGATGAGCCTCTACCTCTATCCGGGGCAGGCAAAGTCCTTAAACGCGAGCTCCGTAAGCCCTATTGGGGCGATACTGACCGCCAAGTGAACTAGGAAATAATATGCGCAAACTAACCGCCAGTTGGATGCAAGAAGAACACACGCTTTTTGCTGATACCGCCGCACGTTTCTTCGAAGAGGAATGTGTTCCTCATGAAGCTCAATGGGAAAAGGACGGGCAGGTCGATCCCGCGCTTTGGCAAAAGGCAGGCGCACTAGGCTTGCTCGGCTCTGGTATTGACGAAGCTTATGGCGGCTTCGGCGGGGATTACGGTTTTGATGCGGTCATCGCCTATCAACAATCCTATTCCAACACGATGGGCTGGGGCGTATTGCTGCAATCCATTATGAAGCATTACGTGGCCGCATGCGGCACGGAAGAGCAGAGACAAAGATGGCTTCCTGGCCTGATTAGCGGAGAGACCATTCCCGCTATTGCCATGACAGAACCTGGCACAGGATCAGACCTGCAAGCCGTGAAGACCCGCGCGATCAAAGACGGCAATGAATATGTCATCAACGGCTCGAAGATATTTATTACTAATGGTCAGCAAGCTAGTTTTGTCGTGGTTGTCGCGAAAACAGATACAGAGTCCAAAGCCTCAGGCATCTCCCTGATCGTTGTCGAAACAGACGGTCTTGATGGTTTCAGCCGAGGCCGTAACCTCAATAAAATGGGTATGAAGGCACAGGACACATCAGAACTATTTTTCGAAGATGTCCGCGTTCCGCTCACCAATGTTTTAGGCATGGAAGAGGGCAAAGGCTTCTATCAACTCATGGCGCAATTACCCTTTGAACGCCTCACTATTGGCTATTGGGCTTTGGGCGCGATTGACCGCGCGATTGATGAAACACTGGATTATGTGAAGGGCCGCAAAGCCTTTGGAAACCGCCTCATGGATTTGCAAAATACGCGTTTCAAACTCGCCGAATGTCAAACCAAAGCTGATGTGACCCGTGCTTTCCTTGATAGCTGTATGGAAAAATTGAACCGTAATGAGCTCACCGCGGCCGACGCGTCCAAAGCCAAATGGTGGGCCACGCAGGTGCAATGCGAGGTTATGGATGAGTGCCTGCAGCTGTTCGGCGGCTACGGCTATATGAGCGAATACCCCATCTCAAAACTCTACACGGACGCCCGCGCACAGAAAATTTACGGTGGCGCGAATGAGGTGATGAAGGAACTCATCGCGCGTTCTATGGATGCAGGTAGGTAGCTCTTGGACCTCAGCTGTATAGTATTAAAAGTTCATCCTGAACGGCTTAAATTCACCTAAAGTAAGGCACTCAAAAAAGCGGGGGCTATAGTTTCTTATTTTTCTCGCAATGTTAAGGGCGCTAAAGAAGCTTGCAAAATATCACCAACGCGCTGGTTCGTAGTTTTCAGAGGGTCATCTTGCAGGTGAGCATATTTTTGGGTTGTTGCTGTACTCTTATGCCCTAGCAAAGCTCCGATCATTGGCAAGCTAGCGCCGCCTGAAACGGCAATGCTTGCAAAGCTATGGCGAAGGTCGTGCAGTCTTACGCCTGTTAGCTTGGCGCGTTCCTTCACGATTTTCCAAACCTTCGGCGTTCCTAGATAATACTTATCGCCCTTAACGGCAGGGAAAACATAGTTTGATGCTTTCATCGGCGTGTATTCGCTCAATACTTTGAGCGCCCCTGCATTTAAGTGGATAGTTTTCTCGCCTGTTTTGCTTTCAGGAAGCCGCAAATAGCCGCCCTCAAAATCTACCATCTCCCATTTTAGAGTTTCAATTTCGCCTTTTCTTGCTCCAGTGAAAATCAATAGTTTCAATATAGCGATGGCCATCGGGTTTTCATTAGCTTCACGCAGCACATCACCCAGCGTCATTAATTCGGACTGGCTTAGGTATCTCTCGCCGCTTTTATCCGCAAAGCGCTTAACGCCTTTTACGGGGTTCGCGTCGATAAGGTTTTGGTCGACGGCATAGCTAAATATGCCACCCAATAGGCCTATGGTGCGCGATGCAGTCCCTTTGCCGCCTTTCACAATAGAGCGTCCGCGATGACCTGTTTTCTCATCCATCGCACTTTTTCCGTCCGCAATGTCGTTTAAAAGCCTCTTTACGTGCTTGCGGGTCACATCGTTGATGCGCAGCTTCCCTATCAACGGCTTGATATGACGCTCAATGCGGCCTTTATCTGTTGCGATGGTGCTAGACTTCTTAGCTTTCATGCCATTTGCTATGTAGTCATCACATAGCTCTGAGATTGTTAGTTGCCTTTTCGCGGTTTGTCGATCAGCAGCAGGATTTTCGCCGTTCGCAACACGTCCTAAGATTTTCCGAGCTTCATCTCGCGCCTGTTTAACAGTCCAAGGTGAACCGTGCTGCCCGATAGTCATCCGCCGCGATGGTGCCCTGCGACCAGTGCCAACCCTATATTTGACAACAAATGATTTGCGCCCGCCTTTCGATACTTTCAACCCGAAGCCCGTTAAATCGCTATCCCAGAGAAAATAGTCCTTCTCCAGAGGCGTAGCTCTATCAATTCGGGATTTTGTAAGTGCTGGCGTGCTCATGGTATCTTAGTGTGGTGGTTACTTTTTTTGAATTAGTAACCACATAGTAACCACCGCGTAATGAACGTCAAGGAATGCCAGTAAACTTTAATGGTCAAAATGTACAGTGTAACTGACATTTATGAATTTACAAGAATGCCTAAGAATAGCGATAATCTTTATTCCTCTGCCCTCCGAAGGCAGAGGTCACAGGTTCGAATCCTGTCGGGTGCGCCAATTTTTACATCCAATTTCTGAATTTTTAGGAAGAGTCGCCTTATTGGTGTGGCTATGAAATACTTGCGATAAAAGTGCAGGCGAACCGTTTGTCAATTTCTAAAACCACACTTTATTTTGAATTTTGTTTGATTCGAAATGCAAAGGGGTATGCTTTTTTATTTGTGTAAAATATCTATTCTATTTTAAAGAAAATATTCAAGTTATTGGCATGATTAAAAGAAGGCATTTAAATGACTGAAACATTGAGTGGACCAGATTATGCTAAAGTTGCCGCGCAGGCGATAAATCGTAGCCGCGAGATGATCGCGCAAGATCCGCAGCTGAAAGCCATGATGCCTGATATGGCGCTGTACAAAACCGTTCGCCAAGAGGGCTTGTCGTGCGATTCGGTGATGGATCAAATCCTATCGCATTATTCAGACCGTCAGGCGCTTGGGATGCGCCGTTACGATGTCGTGAAAGACACAGAAACCCAAGAACGTGTGCGATCTTATCGCGCTGAGTTTGACATGATGACGTATGGCGAATTGCGCCGCGATATTCACGCCATTTCCAATAGCTGGCGTCATGTGCCTGCGCTTTCTGTGGCGCGGGATGAGTTCGTAGCGATTTTTGGATTTGCCAGTTCAGAATATACGTCGCTGGATTGCGCGCTCTGTTATACCCAAGCCGTTAGCGTACCGCTGCAAAGCGCGAGTTCTGGCGCGGATTTGGATGATATTTTTACGCGTATTGCGCCCGCCTGTGTCGCGGCCAGTTTTGATGATTTGGAAAGCGCGACGACGCTAGCGGAAGCGCATAGCTCTGTGCGCTCGTTTATTCTCTTTGATTATGACGCGCGCGTGGACGCCGAACGCAAAGCCGTTGAGGCCACAAAGGCGCGGTTAAGCGCGAAGGGCATCCGTGTTTTAACTTACGCCGAATTGGTCGAGGCGGGGCAAGCGTATACGTTCGAATTTCTACCGCCTCATCCCGAAGGCGACGAGGCTTTGGCGCTTATCATTCATTCATCAGGTTCAACAGGCGTGCCCAAGGGCGCGATGATGAAGGCGGGCACAGTCAAACAATATTGGGTCGGCAATCCCGAAAAATACCCGACGGTGGGTGTGATATTCTCGCCGCTTAATCATGTCCTTGGTCGCGCAACCGTTTTACAGCTTTTGGGCAAAGGGAGCGTGTCATATTTCACCCTGGCGCCTGATATGTCGACCTTATTCGAAGACATTCGAATTTCGCGGCCGACCAATTTGACGTTCTTTCCGCGCGTCTTGGATATGATTTATCAACACTATCAAAATGAAGTCGTCAAAGAAATGGCGGCAGGCCATAGCGCCGAAGCTGCTCGGAGTGCTGTCATGGCCGGGATGAAAGACAGCTTTCTTGGTGACCGCTTAACTTCTGCGACTGTGGGCTCTGCGCCGACGTCCCAAGCCGTGAAAGATTTCATGGCGGAGTGTTTCGGCGTGCGCATGTGGGATGGTTACGGCAGCACCGAAGCGGGCCTCGGCAGCGTGACCGTTGACGGCCACATCAACAGGCGTTTTGTGCTGGACTACAAACTCCGTGATGTGCCCGAATTGGGGTATTACACAACCGATAAACCTTTCCCGCGCGGGGAACTGTGCTTTAAAGGGCGTAACCAAATTAAAGGGTTTTACAAGGATCCAGAGGCAACGAAAAATCTGCTGACGGACGATGGCTTTATCATCACGGGCGATATTGTCGAAGAGCGTAAGCCAGACCAAATCGTCATTGTCGATCGGCGCAAAGATGTGGTCAAACTCTCGCAAGGGGAATATGTTGCCGTCGGGCCGCTGGGCGCAGTGTTCGAAGGCGGAAGCCCCTATATCAAACAAATTTATATCTTCGGAAATTCGCACCGCTCTTATTTGGTGGCGGTGGTTGTGCCTGACCGCGAAGCCATAGAGGCTTCATTGGGTCACGCTGCAAGTGACGTTGAAATGCGCGGGCATATTCGCCAAGCGATCCAAGATGTGGCGAAGGCGGAAAGCCTTAAGAGCTTTGAAGCTCCACGTGATTTTATTCTTGAACACACGCTTTTCTCTCAAGAAAACGGGCTCCTCTCGAGTGTGCGTAAGAAGTTGCGCCCCGCCTTGAAACGCCAATATGGCGAGGCGCTAGAGGCGCTCTACGCGAAACATGAAGAGAGCCGTGACGCGGAAATTACAGCGTTGAAAAACGCGTCGTCAGGCCTCAGCGGGCAAGACACGTTCAAGCGCCTTGTCGGTATTCATCTTGGTCTCGAAGATGGCGCGGTGATTTCTGAGGATAAAAACTTCGGAGAGCTGGGCGGCGATTCTTTGGGCGCGGTGAACTTCTCGCTATTGGTCGAAGATGTGTTTGGCGTGATTTTCCCCGCAGATAAAATTCTTGACCCGACGGCGAATATCATCGCGTGGGCGAAGGATGTTGAGCGGTTGAAAGAGGCGGGCGATCAATGGGCGAGCTTTGCGTCCATTCACGGCGCAGGCAACACAAACGCAGAGGCGAAGGATTTGACGCTGGAGGCTTTCCTTCCAACGGAATTGATCGCAGAGGCACCGAAACTACCCGCTGCGCCGGATACGCCTAAAGTGGTGTTGCTCACGGGCGCGACAGGGTTTTTAGGACGCCATGTCTGTCTGGAATGGCTCTCAACATTAAATGATCAAAGCGGCCAGGACGGTCAGCTAATCTGCCTCGTCAGGGCGAAAGACGACGAAGCCGCAAGTGCGCGCCTTAAGCAGGTGTTCGAAAATTCTTCTTCTGAAATGCGCGCAGCATTTGAGGCGCTCTCTAAAGACAGGCTAACGGTTTTGGCCGCCGATATCGCTATGCCCAATTTCGGCCTAACGGGGACCGCCTTCACCCAGCTTACGGAAACCGTCGACCGCATTTGTCATGTCGGCGCGTTGGTTAATCACCGTCTATCCTATGAGCATCTCTTTGCGCCTAATGTGAACGGCACAGCGGAAATCATCAAACTCGCGATTACCCATAAACGCAAAGCGATAGATTTTGTCTCCACCGTTAGTGTACTGCCGATTTTAGATCGCAAAGAAACAGATAAAGAAATCGCGCATCCTATGCCGAAGCTTAAGCTCTCTGATGCCTATGCATCGGGTTACGCCGCGAGCAAATGGGCGGCAGAAATATTGCTCCGCCGCGCCGCGCAAGCTTGCGAAATCCCTGCCAATATTTTGCGTGGGAATATGATGCTCGCGCACCGTGAATATGTCGGCGCGATCAATCCATCCGATATGTTCACGCGCCTCCTGTTTAGCCTTATCGCGTCAGGCGTGGCACCTAAATCATTCTATTCGGGCCGCCCTGTGAATTATGACGGCTTGCCTGTTGACCTCGTCGCGGCGAGTGTTGTGAATGTTTGTAAATTAGGCGATGCAGGCGTGACGACGGCCAATATCCATAACTATAATTCAGGTGAGGTGTTTTCACTCGACGCCATCACAACGCAGCTCCGTGCGCTGGGGCATGAAATTGAAGTGATTGAAGATTACGGCGATTGGTTCCAGCGTTTCTCTGAGCGCCTGCATACGCTCCCTGACACTGAGAAACAAAAATCAGCGATAGATTTGTTGCCTGCGTTTAAACACCCTCAACTTTCGAAAATGGAAAGATCATTCAATAATTTTAAATGCTTGATTGAAGACATGGAGGGGGAACTGCCTGTTTTGACGTCTGATTATGTTTCAAAAATTCTGCAAGACTTGAAGACTGTTGGAATTGTTGAAGGAGAGTAAGTAAGATTTACCCTGAAATATGTTCGCTTATAACTGTTATGCGAACATATTTAATCGTGTTTTTTAACTCATTTTTTTACGGTTTTTGTGCCCAATAGGCTTTGAGGTCTTGTTTGATTTCTGGCGCTAAAATGTAGAGCCCGATGAGGTTCGGAATAGCCATGACGAAAATAAGCGCGTCGGCGAAGTCCAATATGGCATCGAGTTTCACGGATGCGCCGATGACAACGAATAAGCAAAAAATGAAACTAAAGGCCATCTCTTTGCTGCGGCCTTCGCCAAAGACATAGGTCCATCCCTTTGTGCCGTAATAGGCCCAGGCCAACATAGTCGAGAAGGCAAACATTAACGCCGCAATTGAGAGCGGGAGAGGCGACCAAGAGATCTTGGATTCGAAGGCGGCAGATGTCAGTTCAATCCCTTTAACGCCGCCAGACATAATTGTGTCCATCGGAAAACAAGTGACCAATACAAGACCGGTGAGCGTACAAATCACGACCGTATCAATGAAGGGTTCGAGTAGCGCGACAAAGCCTTCTGTTAGGGGCGTATCCGTTTTTACGGCTGAGTGCGCAATCGCGGCGGAACCGATGCCTGCTTCGTTTGAAAATGCTGCGCGCTGGAAGCCGATAATCATAATGCCGATCACGCCGCCTGTTGCGCCCTGCGCGGTAAAGGCGCCTGTTATGATGGCATTGATCGCGCGCGGAAGTTCGGATGCGTTCATGATAAGGACCGCAACAGCGCCGATCACATATAAGAGCACCATGAAGGGGACGAGCTTGGAGGTGATCTTAGCGATGGATTTAATGCCGCCAATAATAATCAATGCCACCATGGCCGCCATAACGAGACCTACGAGCCAGCCTTTGCCTTGTAGAGCGCTGGTCTCTCCGCCTGTTGCGGCGATTAACTGCATATAGGCTTGGTTGGATTGGTACATATTGCCAATGCCAAGGCAGCCGATGATAATACTAATGGCGAAGAATATGCCGAGAAATTTACCAAAACCGGGCATGCCCTTTGCAGCCAGGCCGTCACGTAAGTAATACATAGGGCCGCCTGACACGGTGCCGTCGGCATTTACCTGTCTGTATTTAACGCCCAATGTGCATTCGACGAATTTTGTCGTCATGCCGATAAGGCCCGCAAGAATGACCCAAAAGATCGCGCCCGCGCCGCCGAGGGAAACCGTGATGGCTACGCCGCCAATATTACCGATGCCAACCGTGCCAGAGACAGCGGCGGTTAAGGCTTGGAAATGGGTGATTTCGCCTTTGTGGTCTGGGTCTTCGAAACGGCCACTGACGATATCAATGGCATGCTTGAACCCGCGAAGATTGATGAAGCCCAGATAAAGCGTGAAGAATAACGCGCCAAATATAAGCCAGCAGACAATTAAGGGCACATCCGTTCCCGCAACCTTTACCGAGAAAAATATGAAGCTCGATAGGGCGTCGGTCAGGGGCTGCACGGTGTTGTTTATGGTTTCATCAATGCTGGCGGCGTAAGCGGCGCTTGTTGAAATGAATGTCGTGGAGGCGGCGAGGAAGAGTGCGGCGAGCGCGCGTAAATATGTCATGCCCTGTGGTGTCGTTTTTGACTTAGCTTGTCAACGCTCCAGCCTAGGCATTTATTTGGTCATAAAGGCTTTGGCGATGGTTCTAAAGGCTTTGGCTTGCTCCGAGAGTTTGAGGGAGAGAACGGGCATGCAGGTTTTGTTGACGTCTACGATATAAATACGTCCGTCGGACTTGTCTCTCATGATGTCTATGGCGCCGAAATCTAGGCCTATGGTTTTGCAGAAGGTTTTGATGCGCGTGCGCTCAAGCGTTGAGAAAACATCTTGCGCCTCTATTACATCGACCTTTGCGTAATCTGTGCCGAAGCGTTTGCTTAGGTCTTTATATTTATGGAAGATAACGGGGATTTCATCGAAACATATGGCAGCGCGTAAGTCTTCACTTTGACGGTCATTGAATGTGCTGTCGATAAGCTTTTGATAGGCGCAGCCGTCTTTGATTTGATCGGCGGGTAGGGGGCAGTCAACGATAATGCCGTCATGTGTGCCATTAGCATCAGATTTTTGTACGGCGTGGCCGCTATAGCTTAGCGGGTCAATATGTAGGGGGTAGCCAAAGACGTCTTCGAAAATGCGCGCGACATTGATCTTGGATATATCAGTGATGTTGTGATTGATCGCTTTGGCGCGCTCTGTTTCCGATAGGGCGCCGCCCGCCATAGAGTGAGTGGAATCGTCAAAGATGAAAATATGATCGGCCTTGGCTGTATCGCGCGTGATCTTAAGGCCCGCGAAATGCGCCATGAGGCGTATGTTATACCACGGGCCAGGGTTTTGCGGCTTGAAGGCGATGGTGCCAGTGGCTGCTTTACCGCGCAGGGTACGACTTAACCGCATGGCGGTAATATAAGTATTAAGCACCGCAATCGCCAAAGCGCTTTTGGCAAGAGCGCCATCGATTTTAATAGCTGCGCCCGTTTGCGCGACATGGATTGTCCGGCCGCGTAGCTTAAGGCCGCGAAAATGACTAAACGGGTTCATTTTCGCTGCTTAG
>JBMYWT010000019.1:25299-40994 GCA_049607665.1 Maricaulaceae bacterium | reverse complement strand
CCGGGCTTTATGATGTCACGGGCATGGACATTGAAGACAGTGAAATTTTCGGCCCTGTCCTGCAAGTGCGCCGCGTAGAGGATTGGGACGCTGCAATCGCGGCGGCGAATAATACACGCTTTGGATTGGCGGCGGGATTGATCTCGGATAGGGGTGATTTGTGGAATGATTTCACGCGCCACATTCGCGCGGGCGTGGTGAACTTCAACCGCCCGACAACAGGCGCGGCGAGCTTCCTGCCGTTTGGCGGACCGGGCGCGTCGGGCAATCATAACCCGGGCGCTTATTACGCCGCTGATTTCTGCGCTTGGCCGATGGCGAGCCAAATTTCTGACACGCCAGCGGCGCTGCCTCTGCAAGGCTTAAAAGCATGAGTGCGCCCTTTGCGATGGAAGCCAATTTTGACGGCCTGATCGGGCCGACGCATAATTATGGCGGTCTATCTGACGGGAATTTGGCGTCCGCACATCATGCGGGTAAAACAGCTTATCCTCGTGCGGCAGCGTTGCAAGGCCTAACGAAAATGCGCGGGCTTTATGATGCTGGAATTTGGCAAGGTGTATTGCCGCCGCAACAAAGACCGCATCTGCCGACGCTACGCGCGCTGGGCTATACGGGCACAGACCGAGAGGTTTACGCCGCCGTTTGGAAAGATAATCCGCGTTTGGCACGTAACACATTATCGGCGTCGTCTATGTGGTCGGCCAATGCAGCGACCATAAGTCCGTCAGCCGATACGGCGGATGGCACGCTGCATATTACGCCCGCGAATCTCTCGACCATGCTGCACCGCGCTATTGAACATCCGCAAACTGAGCGGGCCTTGCGCGCAGCTTTCCCGTTCGCCAACGTTCATAATGCTCTGCCTGAACAAAGCGTTTTCGCCGACGAAGGCGCGGCCAATCATGTACGTCTATGTAAGGAACGCGGCGCGCAAGGCGTGGAGTTATTCGTCTATGGGCGTGACGGGTATGGTGCGGGTAAAACTGATTTTCCTGCGCGGCAAACATTGCAATCCTGCGAAGCGATTATCCGCCGTCATGGCCTGAAAACGGAGCGTACGGTTCTGACGTTGCAATCACGGGCCGCTATTAATGCGGGGGCGTTTCATAATGATGTTGTCTGCGTGGGGGCGAAGGAGACACTATTTTATCATGAGTTGGCGTTTGAACATACGGCGCGTGTTAAAGCCGACATCACGGCGGCAGCGAAAGGATTGTTCACGCCCAATTTCGTCGAAGTGCCGTTAGCTGAAGTGCCGATTGAAGATGCAATTAAATCCTATTTGTTTAACTCGATGCTTGTGCAAAAACCGGGCGAAGATCGCCTGACTTTGATCGCGCCACTAGAGACACAAGAGATGGAAAGCACGCGCGTTTATTGCGAGAAAATGGTAGCAGGCAACGGTCCAATCGGCGCAGTTGATTTCGTTGATGTCCGCCAATCTATGCAAAATGGCGGCGGGCCAGCGTGTTTGCGACTGCGTGTGTGCCTCACGGAACACGAATGGGCGCAGGTGAATACGGGGCAGAAATTTACGCCAGAGCTACATAACGCGCTCGCGGATTGGGTGAGCCGCCATTACCGCGAAACACTTGATGCCGCTGATCTCGCTGATCCGTCTTTGATGGAAGAGAGCTTCGCCGCGCTGGATGAGCTGACGCGAATTATGAATCTTGGGGATGATTTTTACCCGTTTCAACGCGCGTAATTAACTTGATTTAGCGCCTTTGCTTTTGGCGTAATCTTGTGTGCCGTGGTGGATAATGACATCTGCCGAAAGCGTATCTGTGACGCTGTGTGTTTCATCAGACGCGGAGAGACGGTTATAAAGTGCGCCGAAATCTTGCTGGGTCGCGTTTAATAATTGCTCAAAACTATCGATGACGAAGTAGCTCTGCTGGAAATCATCAATTCGGTAATCTGTACGCATGATCCGTTCTAAATCAAACCCAATACGATTGGGCGAGGCGTCCTCGAGTGAGAAAATACTTTCCGTACGTGAGGACACAATCCCCGCGCCGTAAATGCATAACTCGTCGCTGTTCTTGGCTTTCATCAGGCCGAACTCCACCGTGTACCAATAAAGCCGTGCGAGATTTTTAAGCTGCCCACTGCCCATGGCGCGCAATCCGCCTGCGCCGTAAGCTTGCATGTAATCGGCGAAAACAGGCTGCGCGAGAAGTGGAACGTGACCAAAAACATCATGGAAAATGTCCGGCTCTTGTAGGTAATCGAGCTGATCTGCGCCGCGAATAAAACGTCCTGCGGGAAAACGGCGTTCGGAGAGGTGTTTGAAAAATACATCATCAGGAATGAGGTGCGGAACGCAAATTACCGTCCATCCCGTCAGGGCCTTAAGGGATTTGTTTAGCCGCTTCAGGTCGGGGATGCCGCCGTCGTTCAGGTCAAGTTTTTCCAGTCCCGCATAAAATTCATTGCAGGCCCGTCCCGATAGCACATCAATTTGCCGTGCATAAAGCGTGCGCCAAATGGCGTGCTCGGCCTCCGTATAGGCATCCCAGCGCTGTTCTATGACGTAATCATCAGCGTGTGTTTGCGCTGTAATAATGGGGTCGTTAATTGGCATGAAGTTTCCTATTCATGTCAATTATATCCCAAAACGTTGGTAGAAAAATTGCGGTATCTGGTAGAAGCTAGCGAGATATTGCTTAGGGTATTGGAGACTTTTGAAAAAGAGGCATAGAGTTGCGCACTAAGAAAAGCTTGGCAAAGTGACTTCGGGACGGCATGAAACATTCATGAGTATAGATAATATATCCGAAACCTCAAATGCGAACGATTGGGGTAACTATTGGCAAGGACGGGCTGCGCATCAGGCCGGTGCTGCACTTATTGGTGTGGGCGTAGAGACCGATGCTCACATTGCAAATTTTTGGAAAGCCAGTCTTGAAGGCATTCCAAAAAACGCTCGTTGTCTTGACCTTGCGTGCGGGGCTGGTTCCGTTTTAAGGCATATGAAGGGGCTTGGTTTTAAAACGTTATCTGGCGTTGATATTTCACAGGCTGCGATTGAAAATTTGAAACAAGAATTTTCAAATGTGAACGGCGTTATTGCTTCCGCTGATAATACGGGACTTGGGCCTGAGAGTTTCGACTTAATTGCGAGTCAATATGGGTTTGAATATGCAGATGCGCCAAAGGCGGGAGGCGAAGCGGCGCGCCTATTAGCGAATGGCGGAACATTTATTGCGCTGGCACATAAGTCTAGCAGTGCAATTGAAACAGAAGTGAGTGAATTACTTAGCGATGCCGTTGCAATCTTAAAAACAGATTTTATCTTTCATGCGAAGACCTTGTTTTCTGTTGATATACAAGGCGGAAGTGATGCAGAATTTGAAGCGGCCTTAGGGAATTTTGCACCAGCACAAGATAAGCTTTTAGCAATCGCACGGGCTAAGGCCGGATTAGCGGAGCATTTATATAAAGGCACGCAGGAATTATATCAAAAACGTCATGCCTATGCTTTGCCGGATGTCCATGGTTGGCTCGACGGAATGATGGCGGAAATCACGGCTTTCATAGGCCGTATGGAAAGCATGAAAAAAGCGGCTTTGACCAAAGCGGATGTGGATGCCATATACCAATCTATGCGTGAAGGCGGTCTTGTGACTGAAACGCCGAGTGTTTTGAAAGTCGCAAATGCTTCGGGCGGCGAAGATGAAATTGGCTGGATTTTATCAGCTAAGAAACTTGCCGCGTAATTTCATTCCGCGCCTTCTTTTTTCTTTTTCTTCTTTTTACCAAATAGGCCGCCGATGATAGCGTCTTCTATACTGGGTTCTTGTGGCTGGGTGGTTTCTTTGCTTTGATCTGCTTGAGGTTGCGCTGTGTTTGCTCCGCCGACAATGCTGCCTAGTAATCCGCCTACGACGTCTTCTGTGCTGGAGGGTTGGCCGTTGCTTTGGTCGCCGCCAATAATGTTTCCAACAATGCCGCCAATCGCGCCGCCCGAATTGCCACCTATTTTATCGGTAAGCAGTGAGGTCACTTCTTGAGAGGCGCGCGCGCGTGCGCGCTGCTCCACGATTTTCCCAAGGAGTTTGGTGTCTAATCCAGCTTTGGCGTTGCCGAAATTGCCGCTAAACCTAATAGGGATGCCGAAGGCGGCAAGACCTTTGGCATCTTCGCCAATAAGTTTGGGTTGGAGGCTAAAGTCGATATTCTGCCCGCCAAGATCAATCTGTCCGCCGCCACTTGCTGCGACGCCATAACCTTTAAGCGTGAAAGTGTCGATTTTGGCAATGCCATTTTCGATACTAAACAAGCCCGCAAGGTCTTTGAATTTTGTAATATGGCTTGGGCCAATGCCTGCGGGGAGGCTATGTGATGTTAGGGCCTCTTCTACACCGGTGAGGAATTGGCTGACATCAACGCCGCTGACTTGACCGTTTAAAATTTTGAAATCGCCTTGCCCAGAGAGTGATTTCATAATTGCGGCTTGGCTTATGCCGCTTCCTCGCAAGGACACCATAGTGCCGCCTTCGCCAGATGCCTGTGTGAACCCAGCAACCGCGCCAAGGAAGCTCTCGGAATTTAGGGCATTTAAACTCGCGTCTAACGCAATCGAGGGCACGGCCTGTGACGCATCAAGCGCGGCATTCAAAGACCCTATTCCGCCATATGTCGAAAGCTCTGGCATATTTGCTGTAAGCTTCCCGTTTTGAAGCTCTGCCGCAATTTTGGTGTCGCCCAAATCCATGCGGCCCGTTTTCACAAAAGGCGTTTGGATATTAAAGCTGCCGTCAACGGCGCGGATGGCTGCCATATTTATAGGTTCTTCGCTCCATGGTTCAATCGCGCCACTTTCTTTTTGCGCGGCGTAGGCGGCCATATAAGGTTTAAGATCAAGGCCATCTAAAAGAAGGGTTCCTGTTACATAGGGTTTTATGCCGGACATATCGGCTTTGAAGTCGCCTGTGCCTTTGATCGCATCCAAGGCAATTTGCGCATTTGCAAAATTTAGCTCTGTTGGGTTGCCAGAGACGTCGCCTTCAATATGGAACGCATCGTAAATTCGGCCCGCATCTGAATTGGGAGGAAGAGCAATATTTTGTGTCTGTGCAATGGCGCGTATAGACGGCACATCGGCTGTGAGTTTGCCGATAAGCGCCAATGCCCCTGTGGACTGCGGGTTTAAGGACGTGCTTGCGCCGCCATCAAAGCGCCCGTTCATTTGCCCATCGGTTAAAGACGCGCTTAGGCCGTCAATGGATAGGGTTTCGCCCGTCGTAATAAGACGGCCATTTGCGGCAATCGTGCCGATAGAGGCGGCATAGGGAATGTCTTTGCCTATGCGCTGGCTTATCTCTGCAAGTTTAGAAATTTGCGCGTTGAAATTTCCGTCCAGCGCTATGGTTTTTCCGATGGCTATATTGCCTTGGTAGTCGCCTTTTACGGTGTCACTTTTTGTTGAAGCGACGAGGTCCGTTATGTTTGTATTCTGCCCGTTTACGCTCACCTTACCGCTTGCCTGTGTTGCGCCAAGCACGGCGGCTTCGGGGATTTCAAGCTCAAGGGCTTTGATAATAGCGGGCGGATTGTCGGCTTGAACGTCAAAATTACCGCTTAAAGATAAGGCTTCTGCAAAAGCGCCGGAACCAGTATAGGTCGCGCGGAGGTCGTTCCCATTAGCTTTGGCGTTAATATTCTTGGCGGTAAAACCTGGGCCATCTGCGGCGAAATCCGCGCTAAGGCTAGCGGTTTGAATAAGCTCTGCGCCTTTGACATCTTGCTCTAATGCAGCGAGTAAGGCAGGAACGTTGCTTATGTTGGCGTCAACGCGGCCATCTAGAACCGGGTTTTCCGCAAGTGTTGCGTCGCCATCAAAACGGGCTTCAAAGCTTGCGCCTTTGGCCGCTATGCTGGCGCCGCGAGCGCGAACGATCACGCCGTCATAAATGTAATTGCCGCTAATCTTGATTGTTTGCGCAAGATCGCCATACGGTACGTCTATGGGCGCGAGCTGTATGAGAGCCGCTGTATCGGAGATATTGGCGTCTATATTGACGTCTGCTGCAATGGTTTCGCCTTCAAGGAAACGGCCATCGGTTTTAATATCGGCAAAATCCGTTATCAGCGCGAATGTTACGGGGGCAGCCTTACCGTCAAGAAAGTCGCGCGGTGTATCCAACATGAGTTTTATTTCGGCGGCTTCGCCGTTGAAAGTGAGCTTGCCGTCAATTTCGACAGGCTTTGAAAGGCTCGGCATAGAGAAGGCCATATTGACCTCTTCAGCAGAAAAACTCTGATCTGTCTGCGCGTCGCTATAGGTAACTGTGCCATCTTTAATTTTGAAAAGCCCGATTTTGGGATCAATATTGCTAAAGCGGCCATCACGTTTAAACGGGGTGTCATTTGTTTTGGGGGCGGCAGTCTCGCTCGGCGTTCCGATGACCCAATTGGCATGGCCATTTTTTTTCTTGATTAAATTAATCTCTGGGCGGTCAAGAATGAAGGCAGAGATTTCGACTCGTTTTGAGAGCAGTGGCAAGAGGCGAACTTTGGCCGTCATCGCATCCATGCTTACGAATGTGCCGTCCTCAAAATCATCTGGATTGGCAACATCCACACGTCCCGTTTGCGCGCCCAGTGATGGAAAAACACGTAATTTGACGTCACCCGATATGATAACGTCGCGGCCTAATTCTTGGGTGAGTTGAGTTTGAATTTTGTCTTTGTACACCGAAGATGGAATGAGACCTGGCAGAGCAAGCGCGCCACCCACCATAAGCACAAGAAGGATAAAGATTGCGATCAAAAACTTTTTCATAATGTCTCTCATCCATTTTCGGCCATTTTTGGTATGAGCCGTAAAGTCATAGATATATTTAAGGTCTATATAGAGCGTCTCACATGAACCTGCGTGAAACAAAAGGGGCTTTGGCTGCTTGATATGAAAATAACAGCGCCTCGCTAGGCATTTTGTCAAAAACCGTTATAGTTAGTCTATAAAACAACAAATGCGGGAGACGGGTATGTGCGATCATCATGATGACATGCAAAATCAAGGCGGAGCGAAAGTCGCGCCAGAGATAAAGTCTATGCATGAAAGGCGCGCTGTTGTGCAAGCTTTGGCCGCTGGCGGTGCGATCACTGTTATGGGCGCAGGCGCGACGGGCTGCGCGACAAATCCTGAAACTGGGGCTAAGCAATTTAAAGGATTGATTGGCAGTAAACAGCTTGACGGGATGGCGCTTTCATCATGGAACGAAATGCGTCAAAAAATGCCAACTTCAAACGACCCAAGGTATACGCGCCGTCTTAAGAATGTTGGGGCACGTGTTGCGCGCGGCGCTGGGCGCGCGGATCAGAAATGGGATTACGAGGTCTTTGACCAAGACACAAAAAATGCATTTGTTCTGCCCGGAAACCGCGTCGGATTTTATAAGGGCATGATGGATTTTGCCGATAATGATGACCAAATCGCGGCCATCATGGGGCATGAAGTTGGTCATGTGGCGGGAGAACATGCTCTTGAACGCGTTAATCAACAGCTTGGTGGACAGCTTTTAATTGGCGGTGCGTCGATTTTAGGTGGGGTTATGATGGGGCGGAAATGCAATCAAGCGACGAGTGCTGCGGAGAGAAATAATTGTAATCGCCAAACGGCTCAAAATACTAAAAAACTCAATACAGCTTTGGGGCTTGGTTTTACGTTTGGGGTTATTTTGCCTTATTCGCGTAAGCATGAGCTGCAATCTGACCTTTTGGGCGCGAAATATATGCACAAGTCAGGGTATGAACCGCAGCAAGCGGTGAAGCTTTGGGAGAAAATGGCTAAAAATAGCCCCTCTCGACAGCCTGAATTTATGTCGACTCACCCTGATCCTGCCCGCCGTGCGCGCCAGCTTCATGATTATATTTCTTACCAAGAAAAGTTAGGAAGCCAAGGTTGGCAGAGCATTGCGATGCCAAAGAGCAGCTAAAGGCTTTTCTCTTTAATAATTGAGACAAAATAGCCAAAACAAGGCTTGAAGCCGGGCGATGCTTCCTATAAACGTCCGCTCACGCGATTTGTGCCGCCTTAGCTCAGTTGGTTAGAGCGCCGGTTTGTGGAACCGGAGGTCCTTGGTTCGAGACCAAGAGGCGGTACCATTCCCTCCATTAAAAAGAAACAGTGTTTGCATTTTTGTAAACGCATCTTTTACTATAAGTGGGGTAGCTTTGTTCATTATGACACAGTTATCCGCTCAGTCCTTTAGTGAAAGCGATATTCGCACTTTGGTTAAGCACCCGGACGCGCAAACACGTGCGGTGGCGGCGCAAAGAATTTGTCACCATGTACGCAAAACAGAGCTGACCGATACAGAGCGTAAATTAGCGCATGATTTATTGGCCTTTATGGCCCGGGATGCGGCCGATTTGGTGCGCAGGGCTTTGGCGGTGACGCTTAAGAATTCTCCCGATTTGCCGCATGATGTGGCGTTGCAATTGGCGGCAGATATCGATTCTATCGCTGTACCTGTTTTAGAGTTTTCTCCCGTCTTCACTGATGAGGATTTGGTTGAAGTGCTGCGTAGCCGCGCCGCCGCAAAAGTTTGCGCCGTGGCGAAACGCCCATCTGTAAGCGGGACAATTGTTTCCAACATTGTGCGCTATGGGGATAGTAAGTCTGTCGCCCAACTTGCGGCGAATGATGGTGCCGATATATCGCCGAGCCTTGCCGCCCATATTTTAGATAGCTACCGAGATGATGACTTGATTTCGCAGGCCATGGTTTCGCGCAAAGATCTCCCGCCATCTGTTATTGAGCGCCTAATCTCGCAAGTAAGCGCCGAAGCCGCTGTCATTATGACAGAGCAATATGATGTAGCGCCTGATATCGCGATTGAAATTGCGCAAAACAGCCGAGAACGAGCCACTGTCGATTTAATAGATCAGAGCTGGAAGCATAAAGATTTAAAGCTACTGTGCGTGCGTTTGGCCGCTGAAAGACGTTTAACAGAATCCTTGATAGTGCGCGCCGCAGGGCGGGGGCATATGCGCTTTGCTGAGCATGCGCTGGCATTACGCGCAGGTATACGCCATGCTAAAGCCGTGCTGATGGTGCATGATAATGGGCCGTTTGGTTTGCAAGTTTTATGCTCGCGCGCGCAAATTAACCCGCGCGATAGCCAGATCATTCGTGCCGCTATTCAAATTTATCATGATCTTGAATTTTCAGCAGTGGAATATGATCAAAATTACTTCCAAGAAATGATGATGACACGTCTTTTGACTCTGCCAACAGAATTGGCCGAGGAAGACCAGGCTTATTTTCTTGATAAATTAGATGGCCTAGAACGCGCGAAGGCAGCCTAATTAAGGCGCTATCGGCTCTAAGTCGCGAATTGCTCGCGCAGGATTTTTTCATCTAATCCCTGATCCGGATCGAACATTAATGTGAACGATGTTTCTGTGTCTTGGGTGACGCGTACGTGATGGATATGGCGAAATTCTTTATTGTCGGCGGTTGCGCTTACGGGGCGTTTGACGGGATCGATGACTTCAAACTCAACATTCGCATCCGCCTTAAGCAAAGCGCCTCGCCAGCGGCGTGGGCGAAAGGCACTAATCGGGGTTAGAGCAAGAATATCAGCATTTAGCGGCAGGACAGGGCCATGCGCCGAGAGGTTATAGGCCGTTGAGCCGGCGGGCGTGGCAACCAAAACGCCATCGGCAATAAGGCGTTCCATGCGTTCTTTGCCGTCAATGATAATGCGAATATGTGCCGCTTGGTGGGTTTGCCGCAAAAGAGCGACTTCATTAAACGCTAAATTTGTAAACTCGCCGCCTTCGCCTGTGGCCGTCATTTTTAAAGGGTGAACACGGGAGGTTTCAGCCGCGCTTAGCCGTTCGATTAAATTTTCGGGCTTATATTCATTCATTAGAAAACCGACCGTACCACGGTTCATGCCATATACGGGCAGGCCGCGTTTCACGAGCGTCATATTGCGCGTGAGCGTTTCTAAAAGGAAACCATCTCCGCCTAGGGCAATGATCGCGTCGGCATCTGCCGCGTCGTGATTGCCATAAATTTCAATTAATTCTTGCCGAGCGATTTTGGCTTCTTTTCTATCGCTGCATTGAAACGCAAGTTTGCTGAAGGATGCGCCCATATTATTTTGGCGAGGTTTCGCGTTTAAGATAAGCAAGCAAGGCCTCGCGATCTTCGGCCTTGCGTAGACCAACATAGCTCATGCGATTGCCGGGCATGTATTCGCGCGGATTTTCAATATAGCCGTTTAATGTATCTTCGTCCCAAATAAGGGCCGAGGCTTTCATCGCTTTGGAATAAGCAAAGCCTTCACGGGTTCCTGCGGTTGATCCGAAAAGCTCCCAAAGATTTGGCCCAACCTTATGACGACCACCTTCCTCTAAAGAGTGGCAGCTAACGCAGCGTTTATAAAGCTTCGCGCCGCGCGCAAGCGGATCAGCGGATTGAACGCCTGCGGTAGCAGGCTGTGCAGTCGCGCTCGCGGTGCTTGCTACAGTGGCGATTTTTGAATTTGAAGTCGATATGTCGTTGTCAGAGCACCCTACTAGGGTAGCTGCAATAATGAAGATGGAGACAGGTTTTAAAGCTTGCATAATATGTGCCTCTTCCGGTTGGGTGCCTATGTTGAGCCTCTATTCAGAATGGATAAGGGGTGAAGCTGTGAAATTCAAGCGAGATACTCTCGCCTTTGGTTTAAAGATGAGTGTGCGGCCCTTTCGCGCCTCAAGAGTTTATGTCATATGGGCGACATATAAAGGATTATGATTATGACTTATGCTGCTCCCGTTAAATCTATGCATTATCTTTTGCGCCATGCCGTTGATGTCGACGAAGTTTTGGCCAGTGACATGCACGCAGACGTCAATCATGACCTTATTGGCGATATCCTCGGCGGCGCGGCTAGCTTCACAGGCGACGTTCTTGCGCCGCTAAATTGGACTGGTGACCAAAGCCCAGCGACAATTAAAGAGGGTAATGTGACGGCGTCTCCGGGTTTTAAAGAGGCTTATGCCCAATTCGCCGAAGCGGGCTGGCAGAGCCTGCCTATGCCAGCCGAAGTTGGCGGCATGGGGCTGCCGAGCGCGATTGCTGTCGCTACCTCTGAAATGATCTATGCCTCGAATATGGCTTTTGGCCTTTGTCCAATGCTGACCTCCAGTGCCGTAAAAGCTGTTATGGCGCATGCTTCGGAAGAGCTTAAGAACATTTATCTTGAGAAAATGGTCTCGGGTGAATGGACGGGCGCGATGGACCTAACCGAGTCGCATTCAGGATCTGACCTTGGAACATTGACTTCAAAGGCCATTCCAAATGGCGACGGCAGCTACGCTATTTCAGGCCAGAAAATTTTCATTACATGGGGAGATCACGATTGCGCCGATAATATCGTTCATTTGGTTTTGGCGCGTACGCCTGACGCTCCGCAAGGCTCGCGCGGCATCTCGCTGTTCCTTTGTCCGAAATATTTGGTCAACGCAGATGGTTCTTTGGGGGAGCGTAATGATTTCCGCCCGCTAAGTCTTGAGCATAAAATCGGTATTCACGCTAGCCCGACCTGCGTGATGGGATTTGAAGGCGCGAAGGGTTGGCTTATTGGCCAAGAAAATCGCGGCCTAGCGTGTATGTTCACCATGATGAACGAAGCGCGGCTTTATGTTGGCGTGCAGGGCGTTGCCATTGGTGAGCGCGCTTATCAGGGCGCGCTAGAATATGCCAATGAACGTGTTCAAGGCGCTGTCCCGGGCGGCGAGCGCAATGCCCCGATCATTGGGCATCCGGATGTGCGGCGTATGTTATTGGATATGAAAACGCGCCTAATGGGCGCGCGCGCGATTAATATGGCAACGGCTATTGCGGGCGATCTCGCGGAATGCGCTTCAGATGAAGAGGCGCGCAAAGCCGCCCATGTGCGCGAAGCTCTTTTAACGCCGATTACTAAAGCCTACAGCACGGATATCGGCGTTGAAGCCACATCCATAGGTGTTCAAGTACATGGCGGTATGGGCTTTATTGAAGAAACTGGCGCGGCGCAACATTATCGCGACTCGCGTATTGCGCCGATCTATGAAGGCACAAATGGTATTCAAGCGATGGATCTAGCGGGGCGTAAACTTCGCCGTGACGGCGGTGCGGGGATGCAGGCTTTGATCGCAGATCTGGGCGGTATAATGTCTCTCTTGGACGGACTGGAAGAGGCGGATAAAACTATATGTGCTCCGGCCTTGGAGGATGGCATTAAGACCCTCAAAACGGCTACCGATATTATGCTTAGCGCGTCCGATATTGATGCCTTGGCGGTTGCGACAGATTATTTGGGGCTAGCGGGGGATGTGATCTCTGGGGCGTTATTGATCAAAGCCGCTGCACAGGGCCACGCAGCCGGTGACGTGCTAGCGAAAAACATGCAAGCTTTGGCCAATTATCATGCGTTATCTGTTATGCCGCGCGCCGGCGCTCGCCTCGCGAGCCTTCGCAGCGGCGCTGCGCCCGTGTTTGATTTCCCGCAGGCGCAACTTGCCGATCTCTAGGCGCGCGCCTATATAAAGAAGGCCTATCATCGTAGGCCCCTTTACGGAGAACGCCATGTCTGCTCAAACTCAAATCCGCCGTAGAACCGTGCCTGAAATCACGGCGCGTAAAGGCAAAGAACCTATTGTCTGTCTAACGGCCTATGACGCACCGACAGCGGCTATTTTGGATGAATATTGCGATCTGATTTTAGTAGGCGATAGCGTGGGTATGGTCGTGCATGGCTTGACCACGACAGTGGGCGTGACGCTTGATATGATGATTATGCATGGCCAAGCCGTGATGCGTACGGCGCATAAAGCCCTTGTCGTTGTTGATCTACCGTTTGGCTCCTATGAGGATAGTCCAGAAACGGCGTTTAAAAATGCGTCTCGCGTTATGATGGAAACAGGCTGCCAAGCGGTGAAAATCGAAAGCGGATCATATGCAGCGGAAACCATTTCCTATTTGACGGAACGCGGTATCCCCGTGATGAGCCATGTAGGTCTGCGTCCGCAGAGTATGAATGTGCTTGGCGGGTTTCGCGCGCGCGGTCGTCGTGAGCACATTGCAAATGAGATCATCGAAAATGCCCGCGCAGCCGCAGATGCAGGGTCTTTTGCCGTTGTTGTCGAAGGTGTATCCGCGCAGCTTGCGGATGAAGTCACGCGCCAAGTCTCAATTCCCACTATTGGCATTGGCGCATCGGCCACATGTGATGGGCAAATTTTGGTTACGCCGGATATGCTCGGACTATTTGATCGCGTGCCAAAGTTCGTTAAAAAATATGCTGATCTGGAAGGTCAAATTCACAGTGCGGCCCAAGCTTATAAAGACGAGGTCACATCGCGTGATTTCCCAGGTGTGGCCAATACATACAAGTTTTCAAAGACGTAAAACTAAACGTCTTGTCATGCCGTTACCTATTGCGATTGCGCGCATTGGGGGATAGGTTCGCGCAAGATTCAATTTCGGCGCGCCTGTGTTGCGCAGCCCTGTATATGAAAGGCCGGATGTGGTCGATTTTATCAACGAAGTCGAAGAAGAACTTCGCAAGGACGAATATAACCGCCTGCTAAAGCGCTATGGCCCATTATTAGTGGGTATTGTCATTGCGGTTGTGGCGGCGACGGCCTTTATGGAATGGCGTAAAAGCGCCGATGACAAAGCCGCCCGTGCTGTGTCGATTGCCTATGTGAATGCTGGGCAAAAGGCGACAGATGGCAATGTTTCTGGTGCGATTTCAGATTTTAAAGCTATCGCGGATCAAGCACCCGATGGATATGCTGGATTGTCACTCATGCGCGCCGCCGGATTGCATGTTGATGCCGGTGAGCGCCAAGAGGCGATTACAATGTTTGACCAAGCGGCAGCGCGTTTCTCGCACCCACGTCATTCGCAATTAGCTGAACTGAAAGCAGCCTATATTTTGGCAGGTGATGGGCAATATGATGATGTGCGTGCGCGCCTCGCTAAGCTCGCGACCAAAGATCAGCCTTATGAATATTTAGCGCGGGAGCTATTGGGGTTTGCTGCGATGCAATCAGATGATCTTCCGGCGGCTCGCGAACAGTTTTCTTATCTAGATAATATTCCCGGCGTTATGCCGTCCGTTAAAGAACGGGCTTCGCAATATCTTAGCCTCATGAACACCGATATGGCGAATGCTGCGGTGCTAGAAGATAATAGCCCAGATATAACGGATTTGGACGAGGCAAAGGATGGCTCTGATGAATAAATTTCTAATCACGCTAGGCTTGGTTGCATCTGTCTCGCTTAGCGGTTGTGCAACACTTGGAAATGCGGTTGATGCGGTAAACCCTTTTGATGAAACCGAAGCGGAAAAGAAAGCCCGCCAAGGTGAGGTCGCAGGCGGTAATGAACGTATTTCGATCTTGGCATTGGATGATACGCTAACCCTAACAGAAGGCGCAGACCCTGCGTCTATTGTTTTGCCAGCTCCTTATGTGAATGCGGATTGGCCCCAGCCGGGCGGCGCATCAACACATGTCGTGCAGCACACGGCGGCCACTGGCCCACTGGAGAAAATTTGGTCTAAAAATATGGGCGATGGCTCTGGCCGTAAGGGCCGTGTTGTAGCCCCGCCTGTTATCTCCGACGGTAAACTCGTTGTCATGGACGGACGTAATACGGTTCAAGTCGTAGACTTAGCCTTTGGCAATAAAGTCTGGGAGCATCGCCTCACGATTGAGCGCGGTGGCCGGACACGCACAGGTAAGACAGGCATTATTGAACGGATACGTGATCCGCTTTCAGTTGCCGATGATGGCGGTGCAGACAAAGAAAGTGTTGGCGGTGGTATCACCACGGCTGGCGGTGTTGTTTATGTAACATCGGGCCTCGGCGTTATTGAAGCTTTGGATTTGGCAACGGGCGCGTCGATCTGGCGTAAAGAAAGCCGTGTGCCTATGCATTCTGCGCCGACGGCGTCCGGCGGACGTTTATTCGCGCTTACGGATGACAATGAGCTGATCGCTTATAACGCAAGTACCGGCGACGTGCTTTGGACATATCAGGGCATTATTGAAAATGCGCGTATGCTTACTGCGCCAAGTCCTGCGGTTGTTGACGAGGTGGTGATTGCGCCATTTGCTTCTGGCGAAATCGTAGCGCTTCGCGTACAAAATGGGTCTGTGCTTTGGCAAGACGCTTTGTCATCTTCCGGCCGCCTAACGCCGCTTGCGACGCTAAATGATATTGCAGCAGGACCGATTATTGCGGATGGTTATGTGATTGCTACGGCACAAAGTGGTTCTATGTCAGCCTTTGATCTGCGCACAGGACAGCGTATCTGGTCTCAACCAGCAGGGTCTTTGGGCTATCCATGGCTTGCGGGTGATATTGTGTATACGGTAACAACCGAAGGACAGGTCGCGGCGATTTCAAAACTTGATGGCGCTGTATTGTGGATCAAACAGCTCGAAGCCTTTAAGAATGAAAAGAAACGTAAAAAGCGTATCGCATGGGCTGGGCCAATTTTGGCTGGTGAGCGCCTGCTTGTGTTCTCCTCTCGCGGTGAAGCGATTGAAATGAACCCATATACGGGTGATATTAAACGTGAGTTTTCAGTTGGTGACGCTGTATTCGTGCCGCCAATCATTGCAAATGAAACTATATATATCTTAACGGACGACGCTAAAGTCGTCGCTTTGAAATAGTAGAAACA